>DASYVL010000017.1 GCA_035937135.1 Terriglobales bacterium | reverse complement strand
GGGACCGTACTTCAAGGAAGGGTCGCCGAACCCGAACTACGGGACGCCGCGCGCGGTCAACAATCCGCGCCAGTTCCAACTGGCGCTGAAGCTCTCATTCTGAAACCTCGAGGGGAGGCGGGCTCCGCGCCCGCCTCCGCGCTCGGGTCCGTGGAATCACTTCGTTCTCTCCCGTAGACCCATCCACTCGATGGCCGGCGCCGAAACAACACGGACAGCGGAGGATCAAAGTTTCGCGTCCATGAGCGCGCGGCGCATGCTGGTGGTGGGCGGCATCGCGCTCGTCGCCGCCGGGATGCTGCTGGGCGACCTCTTCGCCGTCTTCGTCCTGCACCAGAACGCCGGTCGCATCGGCCAGCACCTGACTGCCGCGGTGGACGCAGTAGCGGCTGAGAACCCTCAGGCGGCGCTCCAGAATTTTGCCGCTATCGGCGGGCGGCTGGAGAACCGCGGCACCAAAGTCGACGCCCACGCCCACATCATTGCTTTTGGATACCTGGCGCTGCTGCTGGCGCTGGCGCAACCTTACCTGGCGATGAGCGAAGCCGTGCGCCGGCGTCTGGCGCAGCTTTTTCTCGCCGGCGCCATACTGCTGCCCCTTTCGGTCTTCCTCATCCATTACGTGGGCCTGGAGTACAGCCCGCTCGAATCCATCGGATGGGCGAGCATCACCGCCAACTTCGGAGGATTCTTGGTCATCGTGGCCTGCGCCGGATACCTGGCGGGGCTGGTGCGGCATCTGCGCAGCGGCCGCAGCGCGGACGATCCCCTGCTGCGTGACCGCAGCCGAAGCGCGCGCACGCTGCTTGCCGGAGGCACACTGCTCATCCTGGCGGGCTTCCTGCACGGCGCGTACTACGCCTCGGTGGATCTGGCGGAGCACGAGACGCGCGAGTCGCGCATCCTCTCGGCCATGGTGGAGCGCGCGGCGCAGAAGGACCTCGCCGCGGCGCACCAGGCGGTCGCCGATTACGGGATGCTGCAGGGGGAGAAGGCGGTAGCCATCGCCGCGCACTCACACATCATCGAGTTCGGACTGCTGGCGGTGCTGCTGGCCTTTCTCCAGCCCTACGTGATGCTGAGCGAGCGCTGGAAACAGCGCTGGGCGGCGGTGTTGCTGGCGGGGTCGGTCGTCCTGCCGGTCTTCGTGCTGGCCGAACTGCGGCTGGGGCTGGCAGCGGGCGGGATCGCCGACGCCGGTGGGCTACTGGTGATCGTCGCGCTGCTGGGGATGCTGGCGGGCGTGGTGCGCTACACCGGCAGCCTGGACGCGGGAAGGACGGCGCCATGAGCGCGTCGCGCAAGCTGCTGCTGGCGGGCGGGCTCGTGCTCGTCCTGTGGGCGATGAGCTACGGGCTGTGGTACGCCCTGTTCGTCGAGCATCAGACGCTCGAAAGCATGGGCGGAGCGCTGGCCACCGGATTCGCGCAGGCGGCCGAGCGCAAGATGGATGACGCCCACGCTTCGCTCGCCAGCTACGCCGACACTGAGTTCGCCTACGTGCGCCAGGTGGACGTGCACTCGCACTGGGGCGGGCTGGCAGTTTTGCTGATGTTGCTGGTTGTGGCCTTCGACCGCGTGGGCTTCTCCGAGCGCGTGCGCACGGCGCTGGCCGCGCTGCTGCTGGCAGGGTCGTTCCTCTTCCCGCTGGGAGTGCTATTGCAGACCGTCGACCGCGGCGCGGGGCCGAAGGCGCTGGCGGCGGCGGGCGCGGCCATGGTCATCCTTGGGCTGGCCGCGGTGGCGGTGGGCTTTGCGCGCGGGGAGGCTCCCGGACGATGAAAGTTCTAACTGGCGGGGCTCGAGTCTTCGGCGCGGAGGAAGGAGAGGGCGCCAGCGCGGCAGGCGCGCGCTCCCGCACTCCTATCTGTCGCCAGAGCGGCGCGCAGCAGATCGCGCAGACGGTCCGGGAGTATGGGCGCGGCCACGCGGCGACGCACGTGCATTCGGCGGCGGAAGAGATTCTCTACGCGGCGAGCGGGCGAGGCGCCTGCCACATCGCCGGCTTCCGCTACCCGATCGAGCCGGGCAGCGGCGTCTACATCCCGTCAGGCGCGGCGTGGAGCGTGGAGAATCCCTCCCACGAGCCGCTGGTGTTGGTGAGCGTCTGCTGTCCGGAGGAGTCCGCACAAGAAGTGGACGAACCCGCGCGCTCGCCCGGAGTCGATCCTCCGCGGCGTGTGGTGCACGAGCGTGACTGCGAAGCCATCCCCTCCGGCGACCGCCAGTTCAAGCTGCTGGTGGACAAAGACCTCGGCTGCCGCCAGGTGACCCAGTTCGTGGGATTCATCCCTCCCAGCAAGGCGCCCTTCCACAGTCACACCTACGAGGAGGCCATATACATCCTGGAGGGCACCGGCGTCGCGCACACCGAGCAGGAGAGCGCGGAGTTCGGGCCGGGAACCAGCATCTACCTCCCGCCGGGCACGCGGCATTGCCTGGAGAATCCGGGCACAGCCGCGGTGAAGTTGCTGGGCGTGTTCTATCCCTCGGGCAGCCCGTCGGCACGGTATGATTGACCGGCTCATGGGGTCATCGAGCCCGCGAGCGATCGGGTCATTTGCGTGAGCCTGCCAGTCCTCCACAGCGCCGCGAAGCAATCTCTGCGAACCCAACTGGATGAGGTGCGTGACGGGTTGGAGGTCGAGCACGCCCTGGCCTGCCGACTGATCCGTTGCACGGACGACGCGCTTCCGGAATTGCTGCAGACGGCGCGCGCGCTCAAAGAACGGTTCAAGCCGGGCGCGATCACCTACTCCCCCAAAGTCTTCCTTCCCCTGACCAACCTGTGCCGCGACGCCTGCGGCTACTGCATCTTCCGGCGCAGTCCGGGCGAGCCGGGCGCGCACACCATGAGTCCGGACGAAGCCCTGAGCGTAGCCAAGGCGGGAGAGAAGCTGGGCTGTCGCGAGGCGCTCTTCAGCCTGGGCGACAAGCCGGAGCTGGACTTCCCCGAGATGCGCGCGGCGCTCGCGAGTCTGGGATACAAATCCACTTTGCATTATCTCGAAGCGATGTGCGAACTCGTGCTGCGGGAGACGAGCCTTTTGCCGCACGCCAATCCCGGACTGATGAGCGCGGCGTGGGTGCGGCGGCTGGCGAGGTGGTCTCCCAGCATGGGGCTGATGCTCGAAAGCACCAGCACGGCGCTACTCGCGCGCGGCGCGGCGCACGATGGCGCGCCCGATAAAGTCCCGGCGAAACGGGTGGCCACTCTCGAACACGCCGGGCGCCAGGGGATTCCCTTCACCACGGGGCTGCTGATCGGGATCGGAGAGACGCCGGAAGATCGAGTGGAAACGCTCTTCGCCATCCGCGAACTGAACCGCCGCTACGGACACGTCCAGGAAGTCATCGTGCAGAACTTCCGTGCCAAGCTGGGCATCCCCATGAGCGCGCATCCCGAGCCCACGCCCGGCGAGATGTTGCGCACGGTGGCGGTGGCGCGGCTCATCCTCGGGAACATGAACCTGCAAGCGCCGCCCAACCTCACCGAGCGCTATGAGGAGTTGATCGAGGCGGGCATCAACGACTGGGGCGGGGTCAGTCCGCTGACTCCTGACTACATCAATCCCGAGGCTCCGTGGCCGCACCTGGCAGAGCTCGAGCGCCGCACGCGCGCCGCAGGACAGCAACTCAAGCCGCGCTTGACGGTGTACCCGGAGTTTCTGGCCGCGATCGCCGAACGCGGCGGATTGTTGGCGGAAAAAGTTCTGGCGGCAGCGGATGACGAGGGCTACCTGCGGAGGGTGGCATGATCGTCGTGCTCACCGGCGGGACGGGCGGCGCGAAGTTCGTCCAGGGCCTGAAGCAGGTTGTGCCGCCGCGCGAGCTGACCTTTATCGTCAACACCGGCGACGACCTGCGCTGGTGGGGCCTGCACGTCTCGCCTGACGTGGATTCCATTACCTACGCCCTCGCCGGGACGCTGAGCCGCGAGCGCGGCTGGGGCGTAGAGGGCGATGCCTTCGAGTGTCTGGACGCCATGCGGCGGCTGGGCGCGCCGTCGTGGTTCCAGCTCGGCGACCGCGACCTGGCGCTGCACA
>DASYVL010000016.1 GCA_035937135.1 Terriglobales bacterium | reverse complement strand
AAGGCGAGGCAGCAGATCGGTCGCCTGCATCGCGGCGACCTGGTTGTCGTGACCGGGCTGGGCTTCTTCGACTTTCTGCACGAGCAGCGCGGGGCAGCGAAGAATGGCATCGAGCTGCATCCGATTGTGAGCATCGAGCCTGCTCGGGCCGAAGTAAGAGTGAAGACTCGGGCGCTCGCCAGACTACTTCTGTGGCGCGAGTCCGTTCTTCTTCAAGACATCCACGCACCTTTGGGCGACGTCGGCTCCCTGCGCCGCTAGTTCTTGCTCGGCCTCGACATATCTTGTGTATAGGGCACCGGCATTTTCGCTCACCGTATAAATCAGTGTTGACATGTCCAGGCAGCTTTGAGCGAAATGAGCCAGCTCCTTCGCCCTGTCTATATTTCCCGCCATCATGGAGAGCGTTGATTGATTCTCAGCTCCGAAGGCGCAAAGTGAGGCGTTCCGGCTTGCATCGTCCAACCACTCGAAAAAAGAGAATCCTAGCGGTCCGTTGAAGCCTTGAGGTCGGGTTCTGAAAGCCTTAACAGCCAGATTTATTGCTTTTATTACTTGACGGTCCTTGTCAACCGCTTCGCTCTTGCCAAGTTGAGTCTCCTCTTGGTCTATCAATAACTTGTACTGCTGCATCGCACGGTCGGCCTGTGTCAGGAGCAGGTCTATCTCGGCGTCTGTCGGGAAGGTCTTCTTGTCTTGGGCATAGCCGACGCCCAAGAAAACGGTCATGAAGACCGCGAGGACGCACACGGATCGAAGCAGCGACATCGGAGGCTCTCCTTCTTGTTTCTGCCGGGCCCAAACTCAGCGCGATGATAGCAGGCCCGCCAGTTGGCCCGTCGGGCCAGCCGTGGAGCCAAGTCGCCTCCCAGGGCCGGGTTTAGGCCCCGGGGGCGTGGCAATCAGTGTGGTCTAGCCTTGCCCTTGGATGCGGCATCCCCTACCGCGAACATGATCTCGTCGGTGGCGACCGCCATACGAAGCGTCGGATGGAACAGTTGGCCTCCAACCTCTCGCAACATCTGCAGGTTCATCGTCACTCGCACGCCGAATTGGTCATAGTGGCTGGGGTCTTGGTGCAGGGTCATCAGCTGGCACATCCGAAGCTCAGCCAAAGATTTCCAAGTCGCAGCTTCTAGCGCGAAGTCGTCAATGCCGCCCAGAACCACCACCAAGCGTTGCATGTTGATGCCGTTGCGGCCCTTGGTGCCGCTCTTCGTTGCTTGAATCATCTGCTGAAGTCGTCGAATGTCTTTGAGGTCAGTGTCCAACCTTTCCTTGTCCATCGCAGCCGCCTCCACCCTGAACTCCGTGAGAGTAGCCACGAACGCCTTGAGCTTGCTATCCGCATTGTCCAAGATAGGGTCAAACTCAGCCTGCGACGGCATTTCCTTTAGCTGGGCTTGCGCGAAGGGTGCCAAGAGGAGGAGTAGAACGAAGATTGTCAGTCTGTTGCTAAGTCTCATTGCTAACCTCCATCAGGAGAGTGCCAAGCGGGTGCCCCAAAGTATTTCGACCGGAGAGTATAGCCTCCGGGGATGACGGCGGCGGGGGGCAGTGGGGTGGCTCCCCGGCCTCGCGTTTTGGGACTCCCGCGCCTACAAACCCGGTGACGCCATAGATGGGCAAGGCAATCCTGGATTTTTTCTGGGTCGGTACGCTCACCCTGCCCCTGCACAGAACATGGCCGGGGGTGATCCCGCCCGGGGGGGCTGCTTCCTGCCCGGTACCTTTTTGTGTCGTAAGTTGTGTCGTAACCCTGCCATCCCTAGTGGTGTCGGGCGCGCTCGCGGCGTGTCGGTCGGGTACAGGCGAAGGACAGGGAAGATGTGCCGCAGCCGCACCAGCACTGCTTTTCCGTGTCGCGTCGGCTCACTTCTTCTTGTGCCGTGTCGGAGGCCGAATCGAACTGTCACGGCAGAGGTCGCGGGTTCGAGTCCCGTCGTCCCCGCCATTCCTTTCTGCATCGCGTCAATTCTTCCTGTGGTACTCTCCGCTGCCAGGCGCGGTCATGAAACGCTTCTCCATCCTGCACCCCCTCTACATGTCGTTCTATTCCCGCGAGATCTACCAGGACGTGGGACGCAACTGGAAGGGTGTGGGGCTGGGGTACCTGTTTCTCGCGATGGCCATCGTGCAGCTACCGATGGCCGTCAAGATCCATGTGGGCTTTTCGAAGTGGGTTGAGAGCGGCGCGAACGAGGTGGTGGACAAGATCCCGCAGATCACCATCCATCATGGCGAGGTTTCAACCAACGTGGAGACGCCCTACTTTATCCCCATCCCGAGCGACCCCGCAAACCGCGTGAATGAGACCTCCAAGTACCTGGCGGTCATTGACCTGACCGGGAAGTACAAGTCGCTTGAGGACGTGAACGCGGACATGCTGCTCACCAAGCACTCGCTGATCATGCGCAACCGGCCCGCGGAGGTGCGCACCTACGACCTCTCCGCGGTCGAGAACTTCTCCGTGGATAGCGCCCGGGTCCACGGTTGGTTGAACTCCTCCCGGTTTTTCGTGGCCCCGGCATTCTACGGATTCGTGCTGCTGTTCTCGTTTCTCTACCGGGTGGCCCAGGTAGCGCTCTATGCCGCGGTGGGGATCCTGTTCGCGCGCTCGTTGAACGCAGCCCTCGAGTATCCGGCGCTGATGCGCCTGGCTGCCGTCGCCGTCACGCCGGCGATGATCCTGAACGAGGCCGTGGACCTGGCACAGATCCACGTCCCACTGTGGTCCCTCATTTGTCTGGGGATGGCGATGGGGTATCTGTACTTCGGGGTCAAGGCAAACACCGGGCCCGCTACCGCCGGGGTTACGCCGCTCACGCCCGTCGCTGGGACCTAGAGTCTGCCGAGCGCGGGCGATACCTCCGGTGCGCTCCTCACTTACCCTTGTCCATGGCCGCCATCCGCTTATCCATTTCCTCGGGCGAGACGTCTTCCGTGTGGGTGGCGATGGTCCAAACGTGGCCGAAGGGGTCCTCGATCACGCCGTTGCGGTCGCCGTAGAACTTGTCCTGGACGGGCTGGGTGAGCTTGGCACCGGCGGCCACTGCGCGCGCCACCGCGGCGTCTACATCCTCGACGTACAGCATGAGGCTGACCGGGGAGCCGCCCAGCGACTTGGGGCCGCGGTAGCCCATCTGCGGGACCTCGTCGGCCAGCATGACGACGGAATCGCCGATGCGGATCTCGGCGTGGCCGATCTTGCCTTCGGGCTGCGCCATGCGCATGATCTCGGTCGCTCCAAAGACCTTCTTGTAGAAATCCAGAGCGGCGGCAGCTCCTTGGATGATCAGGTAGGGTGTGGCAGTGTGGTAGCCGTCGGGGGTGGCCTTCACCTTGGCGGGCATTGAGGGTCTCTCCTCAATGTCGAAGTATACAGGCCCGGGATGCGATCAGGGCAGGAGGCTCCGGCTCTCAAGCCGTGACCTCCCACCCTGTTAGCTTTTTCCCTAGAACCCGCGACCGCGGCCGCTGTAGGCGTCGTTATAGCCGGCCATGTAGGCCTGGCGATAGCGCTGCTTGTAGTCTTCGCGGTTGCCGTAGGCGCGGCCGTCGTAACCGCGGTTGGCGTCTTTGTACCAGTCGTGCCGGGTCGGATCAGGAGACTTGCGTTCGAGCATGTCCTTGCGCGCGCCCACCATGCCGTCACTGTAGCCGGTGGAGTATGCGATGTCGGAGGTGCCCCCGCGGCCATTCCCGTACCCGCCAGTCGGGTAGCCGTTCCCGTACCCACCATTCGAGTACCCTGAGCGGTCGAAGGTCTCACGATAGCCGGTTTCGTATCCCTGGCGATACTGCTGCCGGTAGGACTTCTTGCTGCCGTAGCGCGAGGAGTAACCGTGGTCGGCGTCGCGGTACCAGCCATGGTCATTGACGTCGAAGCGTTTGTTCTCGCGGATGTCCGACTGTGCGCCGTCGATCCCGTCCCGGTAGCCGGTATCGTAGGCGACGTTGTTGTAGCTGGATCCCCGACGGCCGTAGCTGCCGTTGCGCCCGCTGCCGTAGCTGCCGTTGCGGTTGTCGCGCCCGTAGCCCCCGCGGTCATCGTCGTCGTCCTCGTCGCGCCCGTAGCCGCCGCGGCCATAGGCGTCGTTGGAGCGTCCATTGCGGCCGTTGTACCCGTCGTCGTAGCCGGATTGGTAGCCCTCGCGGTAGGCGGCGGCGTACTGGTCGCGGTTGCCGTTGCCTGGGTCATAGCCGCGGTTGCCCCGCAGGTTGGCGTCTCCCCGAGGGTCGTAACCGGCGCGCCGGTCGCGGTCCGCGCGGCCGTGCTGGAAGCCGGCGTTGTACCCCTGTTGATAGCCATCAGAATCACGCGAGCGCTCGTCGTGCGCCAGCGCGAAGCCGCTGAGCGCCAGGATCATGCCCGCCGCCAGAAGTACTCGTTTCAGATCTCGTAACATCGGCTCTCCTTCTCCTGCTACTGGAGTCTCTTGAACTTTGGATGTAGGAGCGGGAGGGGAAAGTTGCCGCCTGGAGCGGAAATCGTCCGGCCGGGCAGGCCGGGGGTGCGAAGGGTCAGCGTCGAAAGGGTACAGACCCGGGAGGCCCCAGGGCGGGAGTCCTCCGGTGCTGAAGCCGGGACCTCCCGCCCTGGCAGGCTTTCTGAGTTACCGCCGTCCGCGGTAGGTGTCGTTGTAGCCGGCGATGTAGCCCTGGCGATAGCGCTGCTTGTAGTCATCGCGGTTGCGGTAGGCTCGGCCGTCGTACCCGCGGTTGGCGTCTTTGTACCAATCGTGCCGCGTAGGATCAGGAGACTTGCGGTTGGCCATGTCCTTGCGCGCTTTCACCATGCCATCACTATAGCCGGTGGAGTATGCGACGTCGGAGTTGCCCCCGCGGCCATTCCCGTACCCTTGAGACCGCTGGTCGAAGGTTTCACGGTAGCCGGCTTCGTAGCCCTGGCGATACTGCTGCCGGTAGGACTCCTTGTTGCCGTAGCGCGAGGAGTAGCCGTGGTCAGCGTTGCGATACCAGTCGTGGTCGTTGAAGTCCAGGCGTTTGTTTTTTCGGATGTCCTTTTGGGCGCCCTCGATGCCGTCGCGGTAGCCGTTGTTGTAGGCGACATTGTTGGAGCCGTATCGCTCACGGCCGTTGCGGTCGTCGCGCCCGTAGCCTCCGCGGCCATAGGCGTCGCTGGGGCGCGCGTTGCGCCCGTTGTACCCGTCGTCGTAGCCGGCTTGGTAGCCCTCGCGGTAGGCGGCGACGAACTGGTTGCGGTCGCCGTAGTTGGGGTCATAGCCGCGGTCGGCCCGCTGGTAGTCGTCTCCCTGATAGTCGTAGCCGGCGCGCCGGTCGCGGTCCTCGCGGCCATGGTGGAAGCCGTCGTTGTACCCCTGCTGATAGCCATCAGAACTGCGCTCTCTCTCGTCATGCGCCAGGGCGAAGCTGCTCAGCGCCAGAATCATGCCGGCTGCCAGCAGTGCTCGTTTCAGATCTCGTAGCATGGTCACTCCTTTCCTGCTCTTGGATCTATTTTAGCTTGGATGAGGGGTGAAAAGGGGGGTTGCCGCCGGTGGCATGGGGCGGCAGGGCAGGCCGGGGATGCGGAAGGTCAACGACGAAAGTAACCGTTTTGCTTGCACCGCCAAAAAGAGCGCAGTACACTTCGAGCAGGGAGAATGTCCAACGCAGTCAAATCCTCGCCGGGGCCGATTGTGACCCGCTGCGCCACCTGCGGCGCCAGCGCGCGCCACGGCAGCGCCGACTCCGTGGTCCTCTGGTCCGACGTCCACCGCTTCGAGACCTACAGCTTCCGCAATGAGGGCCGGGAGGCCTTCACCCCCATGCGCGAGCATCGCGTGGAGCGCATCTACGTCACCCGCGACGGGCGGGAAGTGGACTTCACCCACTGCCACCGGGCGCGCAGCTAGAGCGCCCCCGGAAGTCCCTCACTTCACCAATCCCTGCCGGACGCAATGAATGAAATCCGTGTAGGCGGGCGTGTGCCCCGCATTGCGCATGTCGCTGGCGATTTGTCCGCGATGGTAGGCGGAGTGCATCACCACGTGCAGCAGGACGTCCTCGACCGCGCTCTCCCACGGTTCGCCCTTGGAGTTGACGTAGGCCACGCGGTGGGAGAGCTGGCGGCCGTCCAGAGCACCGAGGTAGCTCTGCCAAAGCCCGGACAGCTGGCCCAGCCTGGCTTCACACCCTTCCAGGCTTAGCTCGGGCCAGACCACCACGGGTTCGTCGTCCTCGACCAGGCGCCCCCGCCACAGAAGTTCCGCGGCAAGGATGTGGGCCAGCAGCTTCTGCGAGCGGGCGGGAGGAGGTTCCGCCGCCCTCAGGAGGCGGAGGGTTTCGCGGTTGGCCCAGTCGTCATAGGCGAAAAGCCGGCGGAGATGCTCGATGAAGTCCATGGCGGTTCGAGCTCCCCTCCGATTGTAGAGCAACAGAACAGTCCTCCCCGAAGGATGCTGTGGCTTGTGCGTTGTTGCCGCGGGCGAGCAACGCCCCAACTGCTTTTTAAACCGGCTTGATTTAGACTTCCGCCCGTGGCACTCCGTGATCTGGTCCCCTTCGGCCTGGGGCGCGACAAGCCGCACCACTTCCGCGACATGGCGCGCGTCGCCTGGCAGAATCGCGACAACCTCGGGTACGCCTGGCGCGTACTGAACCACGGCGTCTGCGACGGCTGCTCGCTCGGTCCCTACGGCCTGAAGGACAACGTCATCTCCGGTGTCCACCTGTGCATGAGCCGTCTCAACCTGCTGCGGCTGAACACCATGCCGGCCACCGCCGACGCGCGCTTCTCCGACGTTGCCCGGCTGCGAGCCCTGTCCAACGAGGAGCTGCATAACCTCGGCCGCATCCCCTATCCCATGATCCTGCGCCGGGGCGACCGCGGCTTCACCCGCATCTCCTGGGAACAGGCGATGGGTTTGATCCGGGGAGAGCTGAAAGGAGTCGCTCCCGACCGCCTGGGCTTTTTCGCCACCTCGCGAGGCCTGACCAACGAGGCCTACTACACCTTCCAGAAGCTGGCCCGGATGCTGGGCACCAACAACGTGGATCTTTGCGCGCGCCTCTGCCACGCCGCCAGCGTCTACGGACTGAAGCAGACCCTGGGGGTGGGCGCGCCCACCTGCTCGCTCTCCGACTTCATCGGCACCGAGCTGCTGGTCCTGTTCGGCACCGACCTGGCTAACAACCAGCCGGTCACCACCAAATACATGCACTACGCCAAGAAGGCGGGCACCCGCATCGTGGTCGTGAACCCCTACCGCGAGCCCGGCCTGGAGCGCTACTGGGTGCCGTCGGTGGTTTCGAGCGCCCTCTTCGGCACCAAACTGATGGACGACTTCTTCCAGGTGCGCGTGGGCGGTGACATCGCATTCCTCCAGGGCGCCATGAAGGTGATGGTGGAGCAGGGGACGGTCAATAGCAGTTTTATCGAGACTTATACCGAGGGATTCTCGGGCCTCGCGGAGCACCTGAAAGAGCTTTCCTGGCAGGAGATCGACTCCAGCTCCGGCGTCTCGCGCTCGGAGATTGAGCGCTTCGCCGAGCTTTACGGTAAAGCGAAAACCGCCGTCCTCTGTTACTCCATGGGACTCACCCAGCACCGCTTCGGCGTCGACAACGTGAAGGCCATCGCCGACCTGGCGCTTATCCGCGGCAACCTGGGGCGGGAGAAGTGCGGCATCATGCCCATCCGCGGACACAGCGGAGTGCAGGGCGGCGGCGAGTGTGGCGTGGATCCGGACAAATTCCCCGGCGGCTTCGAGGTGAATCCGGAGAACGCAGCCCGCTTCTCCGAGCTTTGGGAAAAACCCGTACCCAGTTCGAAGGGACATCGCACGGGCGAGCTGCTGCAGGCGGCGCACGAAGGCGGGGTAGAGGCGCTCTACACCATCGGCGGCAATCTGCTGGAGACCATGCCCGACCGCGCCTACGTCCAGGAGGCTCTCGGCCGGGTGCGCGTGCGCATCCATCAGGACATCGTGCTCAACACCTACTCCACCCTCGACGCCGGCGAGCTGCTGCTCCTGCTCCCGGCGCAGACGCGTTACGAATCCGGCGGCACCTCCACCTCCACCGAGCGCCGCATCCGCTACTCGCCGCCCATCCCCGGCCACACCATCGCCGAGGCGCTGCCCGAGTGGAAGATTCCGTGTCTCATCGGACAGGCGTTGCTGCCGGGGCACGCCTCGCAGTTCTCCTACACCACGGACGCCGACGTCCGCCGCGAGATGGCGGCGGCCATGCCGGTCTATGCCGGGATCGAAAAGCTCGCGAAGGAAGGCGACTGGATCCAGTGGGGCGGGCCGCGCTTGTTCACCGACGGTTTCTCGAAAATGCCCGGCGGCCGCGCGCGCTTCGCCGTGGTCCCCATCCCCAAGCTCGAGGTCCCGCCCGGGAAGTTCTATTTCACCACGAGGCGCGGCAAGCAGTTCAACTCGATGACCTACGGGCAGCGCGACCGCCTGACCGGTTCTCGCAGCCGCGACGAGGTCTTCATGAATCCGAGCGACGCGCAGCGCCTCGGCCTCGCCGATGGCGATGCCATCCTGCTGCGTTCCTCCATCGGCGAGTTGCGCGGCCGGGTGCGACTGGCCGACATCCGCGAGGGCAATCTCCAGGCGCACTGGCCCGAGGGGAATGTCCTGATCGAGCGCCGCTACGACCCAGTCTCCGCCGAGCCGGATTACAACGCGGTAGTAGATGTGCAGAAGACCGGTTAGCGGTTCAGCGTGTTCCCATGAGGCAAGAATGATGAACTAGTTCTGGCTGCCCGCAGGTATGTCAAGGCGAACCACGCTGCCAGTACCGAGTAGGTATTCCGCTTCGATTACTTTGAGCTTGCCCGATTTCACAGCCTCCCGAAGGATTTCGCTGTTTGCCAGCACGTCTTTGGCGCTCTGGCGGACATTCTCCCTGATGGCTGACTCGACCAAATCGTCCGCCTTGGCGTAGGTCTTGGCCTGGGTGACGGCGGGATTGATCTTTTCCACGATCGCATCCAGGTTCCGGCTGGGCATCTTCTCGCCAGAGCACGCGGCGGTCACGGCACCGCATTTCTGATGTCCGAGCACGACCAGCAAAGGGCTATGAAAGTGGTCTACCGCGTACTCGATGCTGCCCAGCGCCACGGCGTCGGCAACATTTCCGGCCGTGCGCACCACAAAGAGGTCGCCCAGACTCTGGTCGAAGATCACTTCCGGGGGGACCCGGCTGTCGGAGCAAGCGAGCACGATCACATGGGGCGACTGTCCGGAAGCAAGCTTGCGGCGGAGCGCAATCAGCGCATGAGCTCGTGGTTTGTCGGCGACGAACCGTCTGTTCCCGGCCATAAGCTCGGCCCAGACCGCGTCTGCGGACGGTGTCGGCTGGCTGGCTGCGGCATGCGCGGAGTGTTTTGCAGGAGTGGCAGGTGCGTGCTGCGCGAACCCGAAGCCCGCGATAGAAAGCAGGAGACTGAGATAAAGCAGCGTGCGCGTCACAGCTCCCGCCGCCCTTCCATCGCTTTCAGCATGGTGACCTCATCGGCGTACTCGATGTCGCTGCCCACGGGCAGGCCCATGGCGATGCGCGTCACCTTCACTCCGGGCCGCTTGACCAACTGCGAAAGATAGACGGCGGTGGCCTCGCCCTCCACCGTGGGGTTGGTGGCGATGATGAGCTCGTCCAGCTCGCCCGCCTGGACGCGCGCCATCAGGTTCGCAGTCCGCAACTGCTCCGGGCCCACGCCATGCAGCGGCGAGAGCGAGCCGTGCAGCACGTGATACACGCCGTTGAAGTGCCGCGTCCTCTCGATGGCGGCGATGTTGGTGGGCTCCTCGACCACGCACACCAGCCGCTGGTTGCGCGTGGGGCTCGAGCAATAGACGCAGGGGTCCACGTCCGTGATGTTATTGCAGCGGGAGCAGAGCAGCAGCTTTTCCTTGACGTCGCGGATGGCCGTCGCCAGCGCGCCCGCGTCCTCGCCCGCCGAGCGCAGGATGTGGAAGGCGAGCCGCTGCGCGTTCTTGCTCCCGATCCCCGGCAGCTTCTTCAACTCGGCGATCAGTCGGGCCATGGGCTCGGCAAAGTCAGGCACGGACGAATTCCTTCTGTGGCGTAGCGCTACGGCTTCTTGTGGTCAATGACGGAGCGGATCTCAGCGCCGAAAACCTCCTGCATGCGGCGCACCACCGGGTCCTCGGTAGCGCGGGTGCGAGCGTCGCCCCCGCCGCCTGGAGCGTTTTCCGGCAGCGCTCCCGGCCGCGGCACGCCGCTTTTGCGCGCCCGATCGGCCTCGAAGGGCGACGGCCGCGAAGGCGACTCGGTCTTGTGTGGAGCAGGCGCATTCTCCGGTGGCGGACGGACGACCGGCGATTTCGCCGCTGCGGGCGCGCTCGACTCCGGACGCGCGCCGCTCAGCAACTCTTCCAGCGGCAGCAGTCGCTGGGCGTGGACCAGCTTCAGCAGTCCCAGCTCCAGATGGAAGCGCTGCTCCTGCCGGTAGCCGAGTTCGCCGTGGGTGCGCAGCATGATCTGCAGGAAGCGCGCCAGGTCTTCCTCGGAGAAGCGCGCGGCCACGCGCCGGGCGCGGGCGCGCTCGTCGGCCGAGATCTGCAGCAGCGGCGTCTCCTCCCCCGCCACCTTGGCCACAACCGCGTTGCGCAGGAAGCGCACCATCTGCTTTGCCAGGTGCGCCGGGCTGTGTCCTTCGCTCAGGATCTTGTCCAGCAACCGCAGCGTCTCCTCGCTGGAGTTGCGCGCCACGGCCTCGAGCAGCGACTCCAAAGTTTCGGACGGCACCGAGCCCACCAGCCCGCGTACCATCTTCGCGGTCAGCCGGCCGCCGGCGCCGGCGATGGCCTGGTCGAGCAGGGAAAGGGCATCGCGCATGGAGCCGTCGCCCGCCTCCGCCAGCAGGGCCAGGGCCTCGTCATCCGCGTGAAGCTTCTCTTTCTTGACCAAGACCGCGAGCTGGGCCACGATCTCCTCGAAGCGCACGGCATGAAAGCTGAAGTGCTGGCAGCGCGAGCGGATGGTCTGCGGGATGTCCTCGGGCTGGGTGGTGGCCAGCATGAAAATGACGTGGTCGGGCGGCTCCTCCAGCGTCTTGAGCAGGGCGTTGAAGGCGGCTTCGGTGATCTGGTGGGCCTCATCGAGGATGTAGACCTTGTAGCGGTCGCGCGCCGGGCGGTAGCGGACGGCGTCGCGCAGCTCGCGAATCTCGTCGATACCGCGGTTGGTGGCGGCGTCGATCTCCATCACGTCCACGCTCGAGCCGGCGCGGATCTCCTTGCAGGAGTCGCACACGCCGCAGGGATCGGCCGTGGGCCGCTCGGCCTTGCGGCAGTTCAGCGCCATGGCCAGGATGCGGGCGATGGTGGTTTTGCCGATGCCGCGGTGCCCGCTGAAGATGTAGCCGTGGGCGATGCGCTGCTGCTCAATGGCGTTGCGCAGCGTGCGCGTCACGTGCTCCTGCCCGATCACCTCCGAGAACTGCTGCGGGCGGTACTTGCGGGCCAGGACCTGATAACTCATGAGGAGACCAGATTATACGAGACCCGCCCGTGCCCGCTGAGTTTACCGCCGCAAAATCTAGAGTCCACGCGCGCCCGGGCACATCCAATGCAGAAACCCCGATGGGGAAAGGAGAGAGTATGTCACCGAACATTGCTAATGTGGTGGACCGCTACGAGAAGGGAATCGAGACATTCGCCCAGGCGCTGCAGGGCGTCCCGGCGGAACTGCTCGATAAATCGCCCGCGCCCGGCAAGTGGAGCATCCGCCAGATCGCGGTGCATCTGGCCGACTCCGAGACCTTGGGGGTGGCGCGCTTCCGCACCATCGCCGCCCAACCCGGCTCCGTCCTCAAAGCCTATGACCAGGAGGCTTGGGCCCAGAAGCTGACCACCCAGCAGTCGCCGCAGCAGGCGCTGGAGCTGTTCTCGCTCCTGCGCAAGACCACCGCAGCCATGCTGCGCGCGCTTCCCGAGGCGGCCTGGAAGAACAGCGGTCGCCACGAGGAGAGCGGGGAAGTGGTGCTGGACAAGTTCGTCGAGCACTACTGCGACCACGTGGACAACCACTCCCGGCAGATCCGCGAGATCCGCCAGAAGTTCGGCGCGCCGGCGGCGGGCGCCTAGGGGGTGGGTTGAGGCGCCGGGCTTGCA
>DASYVL010000015.1 GCA_035937135.1 Terriglobales bacterium | reverse complement strand
GAGAGGATGGAGAGGCCGATGACGTCCACGTCCTCCTGCAAGGCGGCGGTCACGATCATCTCCGGCGTCTGCCGCAGGCCGGTGTAGATCACTTCCATGCCGGCGTCGCGCAGCGCGCGCGCAATCACCTTGGCGCCGCGGTCATGCCCGTCCAGGCCGGGCTTGGCCACCAGCACGCGGATCTTCTTCTCCTTGGGCATGGGCGGCATAAGAATACCAAAAGCACTCACCACAAAGGCCACAAAGGAGTTACGAAGGACTTCCGCGGGCGCCTTTGTGTTCCTTCGTGTCCGTAGCCTGCCCTGAGCGGAGTCGAAGGGTGGTTAAGCTTTTTTGTCGAGCGACCGCCACAGATACCAACTGGCCACGGAGCAGTAGGGATGCCACGCGCGTCCGAGCTTCTCCACGTGTTTGGGTTTAGGCAGCTTGCGCTTGCCGTAGGCCTGGCGGATGGCGTTCTGGATGCCGAAGTCGGTGGTGGGCAGCACGTCCGGCCGCCGCAGCGTGAACAGCAGGAACATCTGCGCCGACCACACGCCGATGCCTTTCACCCGCGTCAGGTGCTCGATGACCTCGGCGTCCGACATGTGCGGCAGTTTGGCGAATTCGATCTCCCCGGAGCGCGTGCGACGCGCCAGGTCGCGGATGTAGCTCAACTTCTGCCGGGAAAGCCCGCACTTCCGCATGCGTTGCGGCGTGAGCTTGAGGATGGCCTCGGGCGTGAGTGCGTCACCGTCACCCGCGGCCGCCACCAGGCGGTCGAAGATGGTCTTGGCGGCGTTGCGGTGCAGTTGCTGGAAGGCGATGGCGCGGACCACGAAGTGGAACGTGGGCGGGATCCGCGGCATCTTCATCGGCCCCACGCGCGCGATCACGCCGGCGAGTACCGGGTCGGATTGTTTAAGGTGAGCGAGAGCTTTTTTCACGGGGCCCATATGTTCGAGGCTGTTGTCCTGTCTTTCAGCCGAGCGAAGCCAGCCCTGAGCGAAGTCGAAGGGGAGGGAGGGGCCCCGGCGCCGTCTTCAGCCGGGGAAACCCGAGTCGAAGGACCTAGGTTTGTCATAAACGCTCGCGCCTTGACGCCCACAAAGTATCTGATGATACTGGCGCGGAGGCGGATTCTCCAATCATGGCCAACCGGACTCCGAAAAAGCGCAAAGCCGCAGCGCCCAAGGGCAAGCCCAAGGGCAAGCCTGAGGGCTCCAAGCTCACCTTCAACCACGCCATGATCTACGCCCGCGACGTGGCCCGCGGCGTACGCTTCTACTCCGGCATGCTGGGCATGAAGGTCATCGAGGAGTTCCGCTTCGAGGGCAAGACGGTGTACGCGCGGCTGCGTGCGCCGGGCGGCGACGGCACCATCGCGCTCCATCTGGCGAGCCAGGGCGCCCCGGTGGCCAGCGAAGGCGTGCGGCTCTACTTCGAGATTCGCGAGCTGGATGAGTTCTGCAAGAAGCTGCAGCAGAAGGGCGTGTACATCACGCAGATGCCGCGCATGATGCCCTGGGGATGGCGTCACGCCTACCTCGACGACCCCGACAGCCACGAGCTCTCGCTCTACTGGGCCGGCGCCAACCGCATGAAGAAAACGGTGATGCGCGCAGCCGCCGTAGCGAAGAAAGTAGGGAAGGCAAAGCGCGCGAGACGCCGCTAGGTGATGCTCACTTCCTCATACGTCCCGTACACCTGGCGCAGGGCTTCGCAGATCTCGCCCACGGTGGCGTAGGCGCGGACGGCGTCCACGATGTAGGGCATGGTGTTGGCGTCGGAGATCTTGGCGCTGCCCGCGGCCTTGGGCTCCTGGGCGGCGGCTTTCTTCAACGCATCGAGGCAGCGACGGACTTCGTCGTTCGAGCGGCGCTTGCGCAGCGCAGCCAGTTTCTCCGATTGCCGGCGGCCGACAGACTCGCCGATGTAGAGCGTCTCCGGGCGCTTCTCCTCGATCACGAAGTCGTTGGCGCCGACGATGATCTTCTCTCGCGCCTCGACCGCGCGCTGGTACTGGTAGCTGGCCTTGGCGATCTCCTTCTGCGGATAGCCGCGCTCGATGGCCTTCACCATGCCGCCCATGGCGTCGAGCTTCTGGAAGTAGTGGAAGGCGCCCTTTTCCATGTCGAGCGTGAACTTTTCCAGGAAATAGGAGCCGCCCAGCGGGTCCACGGTCTGGGCCACGCCGGATTCATAGGCCAGGATCTGCTGGGTGCGCAGCGCGATGCGCGCGGCGTCTTCCGTGGGCAGGGCCAGAGCTTCGTCGAAGGCGTCGCAGTGCAGGGACTGGGTGCCGCCCAGCACCGCGGCCAGCGCCTGCAGGGCCACGCGCGCGATGTTGCTCATGGGTTGCTGCGCGGTGAGTGAGACCCCGGCGGTCTGGGTGTGGAAGCGCATCAGCCAGGTGCGCGCGTTCTTTGCGCCGAAGCGGTCTTTCATCAGCCGGTACCAGATCTTGCGCGCGGCGCGGTATTTGGCGATCTCCTCGAAAAAATCGTTGTGCGCGTTGAAGAAGAAGGAGAGCCGCGGGCCGAACTCGTCCACTTTCAGGCCGCGCCGCTGCGCCCACTCCACATACTCCACGCCGTCGTAGAGGGTGAAGGCCAGCTCCTGGAGCGCGGTCGAGCCCGCCTCGCGGATGTGGTAGCCCGAGATAGAGATGGTGTTGAAGCGTGGCGTGAAGCGCGAGCCGAACTCGAAAGTGTCGATCACCAGGCGCATGGAGGGCGCGGGCGGGTAGATGTACTCCTTCTGCGCGATGTACTCCTTGAGGATGTCGTTCTGGATGGTGCCAGAGATCTTCTTCCAGTCGGCGCCCTGCTTCTCCGCCACCACCAGGTACATGGCCCACAGGACGGAAGCCGGCGAGTTGATGGTCATGGAGGTGGTGATCTTTTCCAGGTTGATGCCGTCGAAGAGTATCTCCATGTCCTCGAGGGAATCGATGGCCACGCCGCACTTGCCGACTTCGCCCTCGCTCATGGCGTGGTCGGAGTCGTAGCCCATCAGCGTGGGCAGGTCGAAGGCCACCGAGAGCCCGCCGCCGCCGTGTTCGAGCAGGTACTTGTAGCGCTGGTTGGTCTCCTCCGGCGAGGCGAAGCCGGAGAACTGGCGCATGGTCCACAGCTTCCCGCGGTAGCCGGAGGCGTGGATGCCGCGTGTGTAGGGCGGCTCGCCAGGATGGCTCAGGTATTTCTCGTAACTCCAGTCTTCGGGCAAGTCGGCCGTGGTATAGAGCCGCCGGATGGGGACATCGGAGATGGTGGTGAAGCGGGCGTTGCCGTGCTCGTCGAGGTTGGTGCCGGTGGGCGCGCCGATGGGTCTTTCCGGCGACTTCTCCAGCGCCGGCCCGAGCGTCTTCTCCGCCCACTCTTTTTCGGAGGCGGAGGGATGGCGGCCCTCGAAGACATCCTGAATCGGGCTCTCGGCCACGTGTTCGTTGGGTTTGCGCTTAGCCATCGCGGTCAGTGCTCATGATAGAGGATGCGCCGGTAGAGCGGCAAGAAACGGCTTTTTCACCACGGAGACACGGAGGCGCGGAGGTTTCTGTCTAGTCGTTCTCCGCAGCTCCGCGACTCCGCGGTGAATGCGAAAGTTCCAAAGCCTTCGCGTACTTCCAGCCCACGTAGCGCCGGTGATTCCAGTGCAGCAGGAAGCCCTCGCGTCTGTCGAGGAAGCCAAGACGGATGACGTAGTTGTAGAAAAACGTCAGCGGCGGATTGAGCCAGCGGTTCAGCCAAAGCCACCAGCGTGGCTTGTCTTTGATCATTTCGGCGCCCAGGTCGGCGTAGCGGCGCATGTGCTCGAGGTAGATCTGAAGTGTCGGATAAGCGTGGTGAATTAGTGGGTGGTCCAGCGTGAATGCAAGCTGCTTCGGGCTCAGCAATTTCGCGTTTTCATGAACGACTCGTTCTTCGAATTGCGCAGCACCCCGGCGAAAAACACGCAGCTTGCAGTCGGGCCAATAGCCACCCTGGCGTACCCATCGACCCAAAAAAAGATTCTGCCGCTTGACATAGAATCCAACCACGTTCGGATAGTTCAAAAAGTAGCGCAAACCCTTCTTTCGCATTTCAATCGCAAGGGCGTCGTCGCTGGTCGGAAATTCCTGGCGGTTCCAGAAATTCCAGACGGAAGGGAGTTCCGCAACCTCGGCCGCCAACTCGGAACTGACCTCTTCATCCGCGTCCAGGCTCAGCACCCACTCTCCCTCCGCCTTCTCAATCGCCGAATTCTTCTGCGCGGCGAAGCCCTTCCACTCCTCGACGAAGACCTTGGCGCCGAACGACTTCGCAATCTCGACCGTGCGATCGGTGGAGCCCGAGTCCACCACGATGATCTCGCCCTTGTCGTTCTCCACCAGCGGCTTCACACTTTCGAGCGTCCGCCCAAGGTTTCGCTCTTCGTTGAGCGTGATGATTACGACGGAAAGCGCGAGGCTCACAGGCGAGAGCATAGCTCAGGGCGCGCCCGGCCGGGGGACGTGGAACCACAGCCGTCAAGAAATAAGGGGCAGCCAGGATGGCTGCCCCGTCGTAACGGTTGCTGAGGGAACTATCTGGGGTTCTGGTCTGGCGGCGGCGGCCCCATGTCCGTGCGAGGCATGACGCCGGGGACGGCCGGCATAGTGCCGACGCGGCCGCTCACCGCATCATCCAGCTGGATGTTGTAGTGCTGCAGCGTAAGCCCGGTCACGCGGTCCAGTTCCACCCGCGACTTCTCATACGCCGACATGGCCGAGACCATGGCCGACTCGGACGCGGTCAGGTCGCGTTGCGCCTGCAACACCAGGAAGTTAGTGGAGGCCCCCAGGGCGTACTTCTTCTGTTCGGCTCCCAGGCTCTGCTGGGCCAGCTCACGGCCCTTCTGCGCCGCTTCCACCCGCGCCCGGTTCTGCTGCAACGCGTACTGCGCGTTGCGCACCTCGATGCCCACCTGGTTCTGCAATTGCTGGAAGCGGAGCTGCGCCTGGCGGTACTCCAGCTCGGAGCGCGTCTGGTCGGCCTGTGCCGCCCGGTTGCGGATGGGGATGGTGACGTTCAGCCCGACGGCGTAATCCGGCGCGCTGTTATCCAGCAGGCGCGCGAAGGAGTTGTAGAAGCCGGAGCGCGGGATGGTGCCCGGAGGCAGCCCCACGTTGAGCGGGTTCTGGTCGCCGCCCAGGCCCGCGCCTCCGTACCAGGCGATGAAATCCACCACCGGCAGCAGGGCGTTGCGCGCCGATTTCTTGTTGATGTCGCGGTTCACCAGGTCGATGCGCGACTGCTCCAGTTCGCCGCGGTTGCTCATGGCGTCCTTGATCAGGTCCGAAATGGGGACCACGGGCTCGATCTCCGGCACCTGCATGGAGTCGGTGGGAATCACGGGCGCGGTGGCCAGCGCCGGGTCGTTCAGGTTGCGGGTGATAGCGTTCTTGATGAGCAGTTGCTGCAGTTGCAGGTTGGTCTGGGCGACGATCAGCTCCTGGTTGCGGGTGGCGGACTCAGACTCGGCCCGCACGATCTCGATGGGCGCCAGCGTGCCGATCTCCACCTGCTTGCGATTGTCGGAAAGTGTCTTGTCGGCCAGCCCCAGCGAGCGCTCCCGCACCTTCACGTCCTCATAGGCGTTCACCAGGTCCCAGTAGATGTTCTGGATCTGGGAGACGGTGGCGATCACCTGCAGCTTGAAGCCCGCGTCTGAGATCTCCCGGTTGTGCTTGGCGATGCGGATGAAGCGCGTGTTCGGCCCGAATCCGAATCCGGCCAGCAGGTGCTGACGCAGCGTCAGGCGGAAGTTGGAACTCACTTGCGGCGACAGGCTGCCAAACAGGCTGTTGGTGGTGCTGCGCTGGTTGTTGAAGGTCACGGACATGACGGCGCCCGTGTGGAATCCCTGCGTGTAAGTGAAATCCGCCGTCCCGAAATTCTCCGCCAGGGTGCTGGTGCCGGTCGTCACCGTGTTGGACAGTGGGAACGAGGCGTGATTGATGTTCAGGGTAGAGCTCAGGACCGGGTCGAAGGAATCCACCGGCGTGCCCACGCCCAGCGTGGAGGTGACCAGTCCGGAGGCGCCTCCGCCGGCGCCGCCCGCGCCACCCGTGGTGCCGCCGGCGCCCGTGCCCGATGCTCCCGTGCCGAAGCCGCCCACGCCGCCTCCCGGGGTCCCTTGCACCAGTCCGGTGGCCACGCCGCGCGCCGACCCGCCCGCCTTGGTGCGCAGGATGTCAGTGTCGGCGATGGACAAGTTATAGCGCGCGATGGCCAAGTCGAGGTTGTTTTCCAGCGCCAGCGCGATGGCGTCGTCGAGCGAGAGCATCAGCTTGCCATCCCGCATCAACTGCTCGATGCGCGGCGCATTGGAGAAGACCGGATCGGCCACGATCCGCGGCAGATATGGTTTGAAAGGGTTGGGGAAGTGCGAGCGCGGCTTGGAGTAGTCCACCGCCTGTTGCACCTGGACCTGGGTCGAAGGGGCGGGCGGAGGCGCCTGGGGTGAGGCCTCGGTTTGCGCCGCAGCCTGGTCCCCGCTCCCGGGGGCGTCCTGGGCCAGGGTGGGCGCGGCGGCCACCGCCGCCACCACCAGGCACAGCGCCGGGGTCATCGAAATCCTCAAAAAAGCACGCGAAAAGCGCATTCCCTCATCTCCCGTCACTAGAATGGCGTTCGTTCAACAGACTGCCAGCGTCCGCAACCGTCAACAGCATTTTACGGAAATCAGGGGGAGATGGTTCCTCAATTCGCCGCCCGCGGGCCCCAGAGCCCGCTTCTGACTCCCGGGCGAAGCGGCTAGTATATCGCACCGGGCGCGGGCACAAGGCCCGGAGGCAGGTTTCAGGGAATGGGGCGGAATCTCAAGCTCGTGCTCAGCTACGACGGCGCGGACTTCTCCGGCTGGCAGGTGCAGCCCGGGCGCCCGACCGTGCAGGGAGCGCTGGCCGCGGCCCTGGAGCGGGTGACGGGAGCGCGCGTCCTGCCCCAGGGCTCGGGCCGGACCGACGCCGGCGTCCACGCCCTGGCCCAGGTGGCCTCCTGCGCCATGAAGTCCGACTCCGCCATCCCGGCGGAGAACCTGGTGCGCGCCCTCAACGACCTGCTGCCGCCGACCGTCCGCGTGCTGAGCGTCGAAGACGCGCCACCCGAGTTCCATGCCCGCCATTCCGCCAGGGCGAAGACCTATCGCTACCGCATCTTCCGCGGGAGCATCTGCCCGCCCTTCCTGGCCCGCTACGTCTATCACCACCCCTTTCCTCTCGATGAGGAAGCCATCTGCCGCGCCGCGCCTTGGGTGGCCGGCGAGCACGACTTCACCTCGTTTGCGGCGGTGGATCCCGAGGACCATGTGGCGCGGGCGCCCTCGCCCGCGAAGGACCGTGTGGCACAGGCGCCCTCGCCTGTGAAAGAGACCAACGTCCGCACCATCTTCTCCTCCACCTGGGAGCGCCAGGACGACGAGCTCATCTACACCGTCCGCGGCAGCGGCTTCCTCCACCACATGGTGCGTAACCTGGTAGGAACGTTCTTGCTGGTGGGCAAGGGTTCGCTCGACCAGGCCGGCTTCCGCCGCATTCTAGATTCTAAGAACCGCTCTGCCGCTGGCTCGACTGCCCCGACCAGCGGGCTGTGCCTGGTCAGCGTGGAATACTGACGGCTGAGCGCTATCGAAGTAACATAGGGAAGGGATGGCCACGGAAGTGAAGATTTCGGCGGCGCGAATCGCCTCCATCAACCCGGCGACCGGCGAGGTGCTGCGCGAGTTCGAATGCGCCTCCGCCGCCGTGGTCAACGCCGCCGTCGCCCGCGCGCGCGCGGCGCAACCTTCCTGGGCGAAGCTTCCGGTGCGCGAGCGGGTGCGCGTCCTGCGCGACTTCCAGAAGCGATTGCACGCCCGCAAGCGGGAAGTCTCCGAGCTGATCACGCGCGAGGCAGGGAAGCCCGTGGTCGAGGCGCTGCTTACCGAGGTGG
>DASYVL010000014.1 GCA_035937135.1 Terriglobales bacterium | reverse complement strand
GAAAGGTGGTCCCGCCCTGGGTTCCGTCAGGAACCTTCAGCGTGTGCTCGCCGTCGAGCGTCGGCACCTTCAGCTCCGCGCCCAGCGCCGCCTGAGTAACGGAGATGGGCAGCACGCAGTGCAGGTCCTTGCCCTCGCGCTCGAAGAAAGGGTGCTCCTTCACGTGCAGGACGATATACAAATCGCCCGCCGGGCCGCCGTGGAATCCCGCCTCGCCCTGTTCCGCGTAGCGCATACGGGTGCCGTCCTCGACTCCGGCGGGGATCTTGACCTCGAGGGTCTTCTCGACCACCACGCGGCCTTCGCCGCGGCACTTCTTGCAGGGATCGGTGATGACCGCGCCCGCGCCCTGGCACGCCGGGCAGGTGCGCGAGACGCTGAAGAAACCCTGCTGGTAGCGCACCTGGCCGCGCCCCTCGCAGGTGGAGCAGGTGGAAGCCGACTTCCCTGCCGCCGCTCCGGAGCCCTGGCACTCGTCGCACGCCTCATGCCGGCGCACCTGGACTTCGGTCTTCATGCCGAAGGCGGCCTCTTCGAACTCGAGCGTCAGGTCTTCGCGCAGGTCGGCGCCGCGGCGAGCGCGCGTCCGCTGCCGTCCTCCGCCTCCGAACAGGTCGCCGAAGCCGAAGAATTCCCCAAAGATGTCGTGGAAGTCCTCGAAGATGGAGTCGTCGAACCCGACGCGGCCCACCTCCACGTGCCCAAAGCGGTCGTAGTGGGCGCGCTTGTTGCCGTCGGCCAGGACGCTGTAGGCCTCGCTGGCTTCCTTGAACTTCTCCTCCGCCTCGGCGTTGCCGGGATTGCGGTCGGGATGGTACTGGAGGGCGAGCCGCCGGTAGGCGCTCTTGATCTCCTGATCGGAGGCGCCCCGGCCCACGCCCAGCACCTCGTAGTAATCGCGTTTTGTCTGGGTCGCCAGGGGAACTCCTCAACTCACGTCTTTACTTCTTTGGATGCCGCGCCACCCGCACCATGGCGGGACGCAGCAGGCGCTCTTTCAGCATGTAGCCGCGCTGCAACTCCTCCAGCACGTGATGGTCGGCGACGGCCGTGCTCTCGACGACTTCCACCGCCTCATGATGGCGCGGGTCGAAGGGCGCGCCCTGGGCGGCGATCGGGCGCACACCCAGCCGGGCCAGATTGTCCGCCAGTAGCTTGTAGATGAGCTCCACCCCGTTGCGGAACTCGCCTGCGGGAGCGGTCTTCAGGGCGCGCTCGAAGCTATCCAGCACCGGCAGGAGCGATTGCACCGCCTCGGTCACGGCATAGTCCCTGTAGTCGCGCTGCTCGCGGGCGGCGCGCTTGCGCACGTTCTCGAACTCCGCCTGCTGCCGCGCCAAGCGGTCGAGCAGTTGGTCGCGCTCCGCCTTGAGCAGGGCGAACTCATCCTCGGCGGCCGGGGCTTCGCCCGGCGCCGCAGCGTCCTCCACGAAGCCGTCCTCCTCCGCCGGAGGAAGCTCGTGCTCGGCGTCCACCGCCTTCGGACCTCTCTCGGGTTTTCCGTTGGCCTTGCCCATGTCGGTTACCGCTCGTCGTTCAGGATCTTGTCGAATAGTTGCGCGATGTAGGTGACAGCGTTGATGGTGTGCTCGTAGTCCATGCGGGTAGGGCCGATCACCGCCAGCGACCCCATCACCTCGTTGCCCACGCGCGCCGGGGCGCCGATGAGCACTAGGTGGCGCATCTCCGGCAACGTCTTCTCGAGGCCAATGACCACGCGCACCGCCTCCTGCCGCGCATCCAGATACGCGCCCAGCAGATCGGCCACGCGCTGCTTCTCTTCCAGCATCTGCAAGAGCTGCTGCAGCCGCGCCCGGTCTTCCTCGCTGGCCACCAGGTTGGCCGCGCCCTCCACGTACACCTGGCCGGATTCTTCCGCGCCCAGCGCGCCGCGGCGGTAGAGCTGCTCCACCGACTGCATCATCCGGTCGTACTCGCTGCGCTCCTCTTCGATGCGCCGCGCCAGCTCCGTCCGCAGCGCCTCGATGGTCCACCCGTGGAAGTTCTGGTTGATGTAGCCCGCAGCCGTGTCCAGGTCCGCCTGCGGGAGGTCCTGTTCCAGAAGCAACACCCGATCGCGCACCAGCCCCGAGCGCATCACCACCACCGCCAGGATCTTCTGCGCGCTCAACCGCGAGAAGTGCACGTGCTCCAGCGCGTTGCTCTTCGCCCCCGCGGCCACCACCACTCCCAGGCTCCCCGAAACCAGCGAGAGCACGTGCGAGGTGCGCTCCATGAACTCCTGCAGGTCGGTCACGCCCCGGAAGTTGTCCTGGATCAGGTGCTCATCGGCGCGCGAGAGGTGGGTCTCCCCCGTGAGCTGCTCCACGAAGTAGCGATAGGCGCTGGCCGTGGGCACGCGCCCCGCCGAGGTGTGCGGCTGCTCCAGAAAGCCCGCCTCAGTCAGGTCACTCATCACGTTGCGGATGGTCGCCGGGCTCAGCCCGTCGGCATTGTCGCGCGCCACCGTCCGCGAGCCCACCGGCTCTCCCGTGGTGATGTAGGTCTTCACAATCGCCGTCAGGATCTGGCGCTCGCGTGCTCCGACATTGGCTGGAGGCGTCATTCGTATAAGGTCTTTAGATACATATAGTTATAAAAGCCATGCTTCCGACTCACTATCTTGATTCTAGGTAAGGATGGAGGAGGCTGTCAAGGCTTGGCACTCAGGAACCAAGAGTGCCAAACGTCAAACGCCGCTAGCGGATCTCGATCACGCTCTCCGAGGGCTTGGCAGCCTGCTCGTCGAGGGCGGCTTTGA
Source organism: Terriglobales bacterium (assembly GCA_035937135.1). Classification (NCBI taxonomy): domain Bacteria; kingdom Pseudomonadati; phylum Acidobacteriota; class Terriglobia; order Terriglobales; species Terriglobales bacterium. The sequence goes on along the minus strand of DASYVL010000014.1, from coordinate 6,980 downwards.
CGTTGCGCGCGAACTGGAAGAGGGACTTGGCGCGCGGCGAGTCTTCTCCCTCCAGGCTGACGGGCCGGCCGGTGTCGCCACCCTTGCGGATCTCCGGATCCAGCTCGATGCTGCCCAGGAAGGTCAGCCCGAATTGTTTCGCTGTTTTCTCCACGCCGCCCTTGGAGAAAATGTCGATCTCGTGCCCGCAGTGTGGACAGTTGAAGTGGCCCATGTTCTCGACGATGCCCAGGATCTCCACCTTCACCTGGCGGAACATCTCGATGGCCTTGCGCGCGTCCTGCAGCGAAACATCCGAGGGCGTGGAGACCACGACGGCGCCGGTGAGTGGCACGGTCTGGATCAGAGAGATGGCAACGTCGCCCGTGCCCGGCGGCAGGTCGGCGATCAGGTAGTCGAGCTCGCCCCACTCCACCTGTTGCAGGAACTGCCCGATGATCTTGTGCAGCATGGGCCCGCGCCAGATCAGTGGCTTGTCGCCGGGATTCAGGAAGCCCACCGAGATGACCTTCAGCCCGTAGCGTTCGAGCGGGATGATCCGGTTGTCATCCGTCAGCCTAGGCGTGTCGGTCGCCCCCAGCATCAGCGGGACGTTGGGGCCATAGATGTCGGCGTCCAGCAGCCCGACCTGGTGTCCCATCTTGGCCAGCGCCAGCGCCAGGTTGACGGCGATGGTGGTCTTGCCCACGCCTCCCTTGCCCGAGCCGATGGCGATGATGCTCCCCACCCCGGGAATGGGCTGCGGACCCGGCTGCGGCCGTCCTTGTGCATGGGAAGACAAGCGGGACTCCTCCTGAGCGAAAGTGAACGTCGATTATACGCTGGCATAGGTTCGGCCTTTGGGGCGACGAATGAAGTGCCGAACTATGCGCCCTCTTTGTTTAGAATAGCCGCGCCCTATGCCCCGCATCGCAAAGGTTGCGATCTGGACCGCCATCGCCGCGCTGGGCGCGCTGGCCTTCGCCACCATCGCCCTGCGCCGCGGCGAAGCCATCAACGCCCTGTGGCTGGTGGTGGCCGCGCTGTGCAGCTACGCCCTGGGTTATCGCTTCTACAGCAAGTTCATCGCCGCCAAGGTGCTAGTGCTCGACCCACGCCGCGCCACCCCGGCGGAGCGCCTGGAGAACGGCCGCGACTTCCTCCCCACCAACAAGTGGGTGGCCTTCGGACATCACTTCGCCGCCATCGCCGGGCCAGGACCGCTGGTAGGACCGGTGCTGGCGGCACAGTTCGGCTACCTCCCCGGCACGCTCTGGATCCTGGCGGGCGCGGTCTTCGGCGGCTGCGTGCAGGACTTCGTCATCCTGCTCTTTTCCGTGCGCCGCGACGGCAAGTCGCTCGGCCAGATGGCCCGCGACGAAATCGGCAAGCTGGGTGGCTTCGTCACCTTCGTCGCCGTGCTCGCGATCCTCATCATCCTGCTGGCGGTGGTCGCGCTGGTGGTGGTGCGCGCCCTGGCAGAGAGTCCCTGGGGCACCTTCACCATCGCCATGACCATCCCTATCGCGCTGGGGATGGGCGTTTACCTGCGCTTCCTGCGACCGGGCAAGGTGCTGGAAGCTTCCATACTCGGCTTCGCGCTGGTGCTGCTCGCCATCTGGGGAGGACAGTGGGTGGCACAGTCGGCGTCGCTGGCTCGCATCTTCACCTTCACCGCGCCGGTGCTGGCCGTACTGCTGATGCTCTACGGATTCGCCGCCTCCGCCGCGCCCGTCTGGCTGCTGCTCGCGCCCCGCGACTACCTCAGCACCTTCGTCAAGCTGGGGACCATCGCCATCCTCGCGGTTGGCATCCTTGCGGTCCGCCCCACATTGCAGATGCCCGCGCTTACGCGCTTCATTGACGGCACCGGACCCATCTTCGCCGGCAGCCTCTTCCCCTTCGTCTTCATCACTATCGCCTGCGGCGCCATCAGCGGATTTCACTCACTGATCTCCAGCGGCACCACTCCCAAGCTGGTGACGCGCGAATCGGAGACGCGCCTGGTGGGATACGGCGCCATGGCCTGCGAGTCGCTGGTGGCCATTATGGCCATCATCGCCGCTTGCGTTATCCAGCCCGGGACGTACTTCGCCATCAATAGCCCCGAGGGCATGGTGGGCCGGGACCCGGTCGCCATCACCGAGAAGGTCTCTTCGTGGGGCTACCCGGTGACCGCGCAGCAGATGGAGACGCTCGCCCACAACGTCGGCGAGCGCTCGCTCTACAACCGCACCGGCGGCGCTCCCGCCTTCGCCGTGGGCATGGCCTACATCTTCTCCAAGAGCCTGGGCGGCGACGCGGTGCTTGGCCTTTGGTACCACTTCGCCATCATGTTCGAGGCGCTCTTCATCCTGACGGTGCTCGACGCCGGCACCCGCGTGGCTCGCTTCATGCTGCAGGACGCCCTGGGACACGTGTGGGCGCCCCTCGGCCGCACCAGTTGGTATCCCAGCATCCTGGGGACCAGCGCTGTGATCGTCGCTGCCTGGGGATATTTCCTGTGGCAGGGAGTGCGCGATCCCATGGGCGTGAACTCACTGTGGCCGCTCTTCGGCATCGCCAACCAGCTCCTGGCGACGGTGGCTCTGTGCGTGGCCACCACCATCCTTCTCCGGATGGGCCGCGCCCGCTATGCCTGGGTGACGCTCGGGCCGCTGGCCTGGCTGGCCGCGGTGACCTTCACCGCCTCCTGGCACAAGATCTTCAATCCTGACCCGCGCATCGGTTTCCTGGCGGATGCGGCCCGCCTGGCGCAGGAAGCCCCGGCCACCGCCGCCCGCGCCCACGAGATCGCCCGCCTGATGTTCAACGACCGCCTGGACGCCGTGGTCACGGCGCTGCTCGCGCTTTCGGTCTCGGTGATTCTGTTGGAGTCGGTGCTGCTGTGGTCGCGCCTGCTGCGGGGACGTCAGGCCGCCGAGGTCAAGGAAGCCCCATTCGTGGCGACTCGCTTCGCCGTGGAGGAGTCGTCATGAGCCGAGCGCGTGAGTTTTTCCGCAGCTTCTTCCGAACGACCGCCGCGGCTCTGCGCGAGATCTTCGACGAGGCCGCCTACGCGCGCTTCCTTGAGCGCACCGACCAGCCGTCTTCTCGGGCCGCCTACGCCGGCTTCCTGCGCGAGCGCGCCGCGTCTCACGAGCGGCGTCCCCGCTGCTGCTGACCCTCACTAAGTCCAAGAAGTAGCCGCTGCCGGTGGTTGCAAGAACCGTGTGGCACAGGCGTCCCCGCCTGTGCGGATTGCGTCCGGCTACCGGCGCTGCCCCCGCCGCTTCATCTCCGCCTGACGATGCTCGCGGCGGCGCCCGGCGTCCTCGTAGCGGCGCTTTTCCTCCGTGCTCTCAGCAACGACGGGCGGCACTGGCAGGTGCTTCCCGCCCTGGTCCACGGCCACAAAGGTCAGGTAGGCCGAACTCACGTGGCGCTTGGTGTCGGCGATGTAGTTTTCCACCCAGCACTTCACTCCCACTTCCACCGACGTTTTGAAGGCGCGGTTCACCGAGGAGCGCAGGATGAGCAGGTCGCCCACGTGCACCGGGGCGAGAAAGTCCAGGTGGTCCATGGACGCCGTCACCACGTAGCTGCGCGAGTGGCGGTGCGCCGCCAGCGCCCCCGCCATGTCGATCAGGTGCATCAGACGCCCGCCCAGCAGGTTGCCCAGCGGGTTGGCGTCGTTGGGGAGGACGATCTCCACCATCTCCGACTGCGAGTCCTTCACCGGACGGGGAGTCAGATCGTGTGCGGCTTCAGGCATGGGTGCGGCTCCGTTCCGAGCGTCATTCTAATAGATGACCTTCAGGATTTGACGATTCCCGATTTGCGATTGATGATTGTCTGAGAACCGAGAACTGACTACTGAGAACTGCCTATGGACCGCATCGCCATGCTGACCGAGGTCCTCGCCCAGAACCCCTCGGACGCCTTTGCCCGCTACGGCCTGGCCATGGAGCACTCCAAGGCCGGCCAGACCGAGGCCGCGCTGGAGCAGTTCCAGAAGCTGCTGGAGCTGCATCCCGACTACACCGCCGGCTACTTCATGGCGGCGCAGACCCTGGCCCGCGCGGAGCGCACCGACGAAGCGCGCAAGATGCTCGCGGACGGCATCGCCTCCGCCCTCCGCACCGGGAACCAGCACGCCCAGTCGGAGATGGAAGCGATGCTGGCGGAGCTGGCTTAGGCCTGCTTCTTCCGCGCCGCCGCTGCCGCGGCATAGACCTCATCCGCGGGACGCAGCCGCTTCGCCATCTGGCTTTCCACCATCCCGGGGAAAAGCTGGTAGAGCCGTAGCACGAACCAGTACTTCCACGGCACCACCACTTCCCGCTTGTTCTTCAAGCACCCATGCAGCACGGCGCGTGCTACATCCTCGGCCGTCGCCCCGGCGCTGGCGGCGGTGTTCATCCGCTTGCGCTCCTTGCCCTGCACCGTGTTGTCGCCGAAGCTGGTGCCGATGTATCCCGGGCACACGGTCATCACGTGCACGCCCGAGCCTTTAAGCTCCACCCGCGCCGCCTTGCCGATGGCGTTCATGGCGTGCTTGCTGGCCGAGTAGGCCGCCATGTAGGGCACGGGGATGTGCCCGACGATGCTTGAAATATTGATGATGGTGCCCGAGCCCTGCGCCTTCATTGCCGGCGTCGCCACCTGCATTCCCTCGATGGCGCCAAACAGGTTGGTGTCGAAGAGTTGCCGGCACTCCGCCACGTCCATGGTGGCGACGGCGTCCAGCAGGCCGTAGCCGGCGTTGTTGACCCAGACGTCCACGCGCCCAAAGCGGTCGATCGCCGCCTTGAGCAGCGCTTCCAGGTCGGCCCGCTTGCGGACGTCGCAGGCCACGGCCAGCGTGCGCTCCCCGCGGCCGATGCGCGAGCGCGCCTCCTCGCTGCGCTTGATGTCCCGCGAGGAAAGCACGGCGCTCGCTCCCGCGTCCACGAACTCCTTGGCGATGGCCTCGCCGATCCCCATCGAGCCGCCGGTCACCACCACGACTTTCCCGTCGAGTTCCATACCAGCCTTGTATTGGCTCCCGTCCTTCAAGTCAAGCCGGGCGTAGAATCTGCTCGTGGACCTGCTGCCCATCTTTCCGCTCGAACTCGTGCTCTTCCCCGAGACGCCGCTGCCGCTGCACATCTTCGAGCCGCGCTACAAGGAGATGATCGGCGAGTGTCTGGAGCAGAAAGCGCCCTTCGGTGTGGTGCGGGCGGTGGAGAAAGGACTGGCGGAAGTCGGCTGCACCGCCGAGATCCTCGAGGTCACCAAGAAATACGACGACGGCCGCCTGGACATCCTCACCGAAGGACGCCGCCGCTTCGAGGTGCAGCAGATCGACCAGGACCGCGCCTTCCTGCGCGCCGCGGTGCACTACTTTGAAGACGCGCCCGGGGCGGCTACTCCCCGCGAGATCGCCCGCGCCGCCGAGTTGCAAAAGGAATTGATGTCGCTCGCCGGCGCCGAAGAGCCCGCCGCTGTCGAGACCGACCACCCGCAACTTTCCCTCCAGCTCGCCGCCGCCCTGCCGCTCGACCTCGACTTCAAGCAGACGCTCCTGGGCATGCGCTCCGAGCCCGAGCGGCTGCAGTCCGTCATCGAGTACTACCAGACCCTACTTCCCCGCATGCGCCGCACCGTCAAAGCCCGCAAGACCGCCGGCGGCAACGGCCACGCCATATGAATGCGCGGCGTATAATCCTCTGACAGGAATCCTTCCGCATGAACCAGCTTCCGCAGACTTTGGGCGAGCTTCGGCAGAGCGAGTTTTCCGAGAAGCGCCTGAATACGCGCCGCGTGAAAGACGAGCTGCGCGAGAACCTGATTACCCGCCTGCGCGTGGGCGACCTCATCTTCCCCGGCATCATCGGGTACGACGATTCGGTCATCCCGCAGCTCATCAACGCCATCCTCTCGCGCCACAACTTCATCCTGCTGGGATTGCGCGGCCAGGCCAAAAGCCGCATTCTGCGCTCGCTCACCGTGCTGCTCGACCCGCACCTGCCCTACGTAGCGGGCTGCGAGATCCATGACAACCCCTACGCGCCTATCTGCCGCCGCTGCCGCGAGCTGCTCGCCAAGTGCGGCGACGCCACCGGCATCGCCTGGCTCGCGCCGGAGCAGCGCTACGTGGAGAAGCTGGCCACCCCTGACGTCACCATCGCCGACCTCATCGGCGACATCGATCCCATCAAGGCGGCGCGCGGCGGGCACGAACTCTCCAGCGAGTTCACCGTGCATTATGGCCTGCTGCCCCGCTCGAACCGGGGCATCTTCGCCTTGAACGAGCTTCCCGACCTCGCCGGCAAGATCCAGGTCGGGCTGTTCAACATCATGCAAGAGGGCGACGTGCAGATTAAGGGCTACCCGCTGCGCCTGCCGCTGGACGTGGCCCTGGTCTTCACCGCCAATCCCGAGGACTACACCGCGCGCGGCAAGATCGTCACCCCGCTCAAGGACCGCCTGGGCTCGGAGGTCCGCACCCACTACCCGGCCACGCTCGAAGAAGGCATCGCCATCACCGCGCAGGAGGCCTGGGTGGAGCGCGACGGCCACCGCCTGGTCGTGCCCAAGTTCGTGCGCGAGGTCATCGAGAGCGTCGCCTTCGCCGCGCGCGAGGACAAGCGCATCGACAAGCGCTCCGGCGTCTCCCAGCGGCTCTCCATCACCTGCATGGAGAACGTCATCTCCAACGCCGAGCGCCGCGCGCTTCGAAATAAAGAGACGCTGGTCGTTCCGCGTATCGGCGACGTCTACGCCGCCATGCCCGCCATCACCGGCAAACTCGAACTGGAGTATGAAGGCGAGATGCGCGGCGCCGACAACGTCGCCCGCGAGCTCATCCGCGCCGCCGTCGCCCGCACCTTCGACTCCTACTTTAAAGGCGCCAACCTGCAGCAAGTGGTGCAGTGGTTCGACCTGGGCGGCTCCATCCAGGTCGCGGAATCCGCCGCTTCCGCCGAGGTCTTCGGGGCGCTCAAAGGCATTCAGGGACTGCACGACAAACTGGGCGC
>DASYVL010000013.1 GCA_035937135.1 Terriglobales bacterium | reverse complement strand
CGTGGTGTGGAAGCGGTAGTCGAGGCCCACCAGGGCCAGAACGGCGGCAGTGGTGAACAGCTTGGTGTTCGAAGCCGGAGTGAACAAGTGGTCTGAGTTGCGCGAGTACAGGGTCTTACCCGTCGCGACCGAAACCACCTGGATGCCCCAGAAGCCGCGAGCCACATCGGGGTCGGCGAGCAACTCGGCGATGCGGGAGTCGAGCGAGGGCTTGGTGGGGGCGGCGGCTTGGACGGGGAGCGCCGCCACCAGCAGCGTCACCAGCATCCCCAGCAGCCATGCGCGCGGGCGAGCCATGCTCATTGAGCGGATTCTAGCACCACTGCGACGCCCCCCCCTTAAGAAGCCGTCATCCTGAGCGAGGGAGGGCTCCCGCGCGGTGTCTTCAGCGCGGGAAACCCGAGTCGAAGGATCTGGGTGTACCTCCTTTGCCAGACGTCACAGCCCTGGAAAAACCTCTTGACAAACATCCTCCATGACTGTTATTTCTGTACTTACAGAAACAACAGGAGATACCGCCATGTCCACTCTTTCGCCCGTCACCCAAAAGTTCGTCCTGCACTGGGGAGAGATGGGAGCGCGCTGGGGCATCAACCGCACCGTAGCCCAGGTGCATGCCCTGCTCTTCCTCTCGCCCCGCCCTCTGCACGCCGAGGAGATCACCGAAGCGCTCGGGGTCTCGCGCTCGAACGTCAGCACCAGCCTGCGCGAGCTGCAGGCCTGGGGGATCATCAAGGTGGTGCACGTGCTGGGCGACCGCCGCGACCACTTCGAATCCATGAAGGACGTGTGGGAGATGTTCCAGATCATCCTGGACGAGCGCAAGAAGCGCGAGATCGATCCCACGCTGCAGATCCTGCGCGACTGCGTGCAGGAAGCCGACGCCGCCGGGCCCGCCGAGAGCCACACCCGCAAGCGCCTGGCGCAGATGCTGGAGTTCTTCGAGACCATCACCGGCGGATACTCGCAACTGCGCCGCCTGTCCAACTCCGCCATGGTCAAGTTCCTCAAGCTGGGCGGCGGCAAGAAGCTGGCGGTGATGGGCAAGTAGGAGGCGATATGGGCACTTTTCTCGAGACGCATCCCGGCGAGCGCTACACGCCGCCGGCGGGCTGGGTGGTTTATGACGGCGCCTGCGGCGTTTGCTCCCGCCTAGCGCGCCGCTTTCGCGGGATGCTCGAGCGCCGCGGCTTCGCGCTGGTCCCCCTGCAGGCGCCGTGGATGAGCTCGCGGCTTCGTTTTTCCTACGGCATCCCGCTGGAAAAACTCCTGGACGAGATGCGAGTGCTCACCGCCGACGGCCGCGCGCTGGGCGGCGCCGACGCCGTGCTGTTTCTCGCGGGCCGCGTCTGGTGGGCGTGGCCGCTAGCGGCGCTCGGCGCGGGTGCGTCGTTCCGCGCCCTGCTGCAGCACGCCTATCGCTGGTTCGCCGCGCGCCGGCATCGCTTTTCCGCCGCCTGCGCCATTCATCCCATGCCGCCCGCCGAGGCCCACCGCCCCGCCGCCTGAGAGGGATGGTCTTACATTCCGAGGCCGAAGGCCGTTGGCTTTTGCATTCCGAGCGCGAAGCGCGAGGAAGCCCTACTCTCTCCGCGGCGTTTGGGATGGGGTAGGGCTCCCTCGCTGCGCTCCGGATGTAAGAGACTGACCAGCCAGCGATTCCTGTGGCGGTCCGTCATCCCATGCAGTAAAAACTCTGCATGCCCCACGGCGGCGGAGGTGAGGGTCGCGTTCCTAGGTCTTGCTAATGCGTCGACCGGCTGCACGCTTCTTGACCGGCCCGCGTCCACCAGATTTCTTCGCGGCGCGCTTTTTCGCTGCCGTCATTCTTCCGCCTCTGCTTTTCTTTGCC
>DASYVL010000012.1 GCA_035937135.1 Terriglobales bacterium | reverse complement strand
AACGGAGCCGGCGAAGAGGAGCTGCTGGCGAACATCGAGGGTGCCTTAGGCGCCCCCGATGACTGGTCGAGCAACGGCAAGCACCTCCTGTTCGAGGTGCTCGGGAAGGAAACGCAGAGGGACATCTGGCTGCTGCGCTTCGACCAGGACAAGAAGGCAGCCCCGCTGCTGAAGACCCCAGCCGCAGAAACCCAGGCGCGACTTTCGCCGGACGGCCAGTGGATGGCGTACGTTTCGAACGAGTCCGGGCGCGACGAGGTGTACGTCACTCCCTTTCCCAACGTCGGCCCCAAGTGGCAGATTTCGAGCGAAGGCGGAGATTTGCCCCGGTGGGGCCGCGACGGCCGCGAACTCTTCTTTTTGCGGCCCGACAACACCGTGATGGTGGCGCCTATCACCGAGACCGGAACGAACGTCGAGGTGGGCGCCGTCAAGACTCTGTTTAAGCTCAATTCGCCTCCTGGCATCTTCGGCTCGTTCTCACTGGCGCCCGAAGGCTCGCGCTTCCTGGCCACCACCGGCACCGGCGGAGGGGCTGGCGCATCGCTCACTTTGGTAGTGAACTGGACGGCGGAGCTGAAGAAGAAATGAGCCTTGGCGGCGGACACAAACTCGGGCTGCGTGCCCTTCTCACCACCTAACCACATTGAGAATGATGAACGCGGTTGTATTTACCGACTGTGCTCCACTTGGATGGTTAGTCGGCATACCGTCCAAGTGACCCGACCACTGTGGGTGTGGCCGCACATGGAACCATAGCCCGTTATACGGCCATGTGGCCGCTGCTGGTAGCTGGCGAGAAGGAGATTTCTCGCGAGCAACCGGCTAGCTGCGGGCCTCGTGCCCACTTCGTCACCTCTTCGGCTTATACCAATACCGGTCGGTGAAGTCAGAGCGGTACCTTTTCATCGCGGTTGCGACGAGAAGCCGCCATCCCATCGTAAAAAGATGCCATTCTCCAAACTCGTCGAATTTTCGTGTGGACAGGAGTGCCTTTACCTGCGTAAGGCGCGTGAGATGTTGTCCCCGCCGCCTTCCCAAGCGCCTTAGCGCCACTTGGAAAGCGATGTCTTCTGCAAAAAGCCTGGATTCTTGGAATCCTCCGATCTCTTGGAAGTCGGTTCTGCGGCAGAAAACGACCCCGGTATCTACCCGCGTCAGTGCTGCAATTGCCATCATCAACGCATAGGTTGCACGAATACCCATTGACCACCGCTCGGGTATAGTCGACGTGGAACCGGCAATGATGGAGCCGTCTTGCATCGCATTTTCTATTGCATTGAATGTATGAGGGTGAATGCGGGAATCAGCGTCCACAAAACAGAGAATGTCGCCTGTCGCCACCGCCGCCCCTCCATTCCGTGCAGCACCGATGGACTTCTTTTCTACCCGAACCACACGGCAGCCGTGTGATTTCGCGACTTGGGCGGTGTCGTCAATTGAACAATTATCAGCGACAATGATCTCGACTCCGCCGGAGTACGAGCCGCGGGCGACATGGACCGATTCGATCAGACGCGGCAGCATCGCTTGCTCGTTGAAAGCTGGAATTATGACGGACATTCCCGGATTCGCTGGGCAGATCAAGCAGACCCCCCTCCAAGCAGCTACCGAGGACTCGACCCGCATTCGCTAGCGGGCCAGATGCTAGCATCGTCCCCTAACGGATGGTCCGAAATCTCTCACACCACCATTGGCAACATCGCGCTTGCTGGCGAGAACAGCCCTTCTCACCACCCACGGGGAAATTGCGCTCTCGCAGCCCGGCCCGCGACACTCGCAGGCTTCCTGGCCGCTCGTGGCGATCGGGCAAGAGCGAAGACGTTAATCGCTGAGGTTCTGGGTTCGGGATATATGGATCACCACGTCGCTCATAGCCTTGGCGACGCATACGCATAGCTTAGTGACAGTAAGGAAGCTCTGCACTGGCTGCGCAACGCAGCCGATACGGGCTTCCCCTGTTATCCTTAGGTACTCGAAGAATTCGCTTCTCGATCCCATCCGAAGAGATCCAGGTTTCCAGACCTTCTTGGCGGACATGAAGGTGCAGGAGAAATCGGCGCGCGACCATTACGCCCATTGATCGGTGTGCGCGGAAGCCCCCGTCAGAAACAGGCGCACACCGAGGGCTGCGAATGCCAAGCCGTTCCCAACTTCCAGCAACTTGCTCGGTTGATGCGAACTTGGGTAAAACTTAGGCAAAGAATCTACCCTGAATCAGGGGTCTTTGCTCAATTCCGGGGGCTAAGGGCAGCCGAATCAACAAGGTTTATCTCACATAGTGTGAGTTAAGCGCCCACAGAAAAATCGGAAACCGCATCTTAGCAGAAAGTCCGAAGCCGAAGGAAGCGCGGCAGGAGAAGCTGCGCGAAGGGAACGGCGTAGAATGTGGTTATCAGCGCTGTGCGCGCTCCACCTCTGAAAATGGCTGCGAACCGCTCATCCCGGCCTACGAACGACCCCGCTGGGAGCGGCTTGCCGGGGGCTCCGGGGTCGCAACTTTCTGATGCGCCGCGGGTTTCTTCCAGTGTGAGCAGCATGGCGCTCCAGCGCGGGATGCTGACGGGAGGCGACGGCGACGTCGTGGCCTCCACGACTGCCCTGCCCTCGTCGCCCGGGTTCGATCTGCTGACGGACGCCGAGATCATGCTGCGGGTGAAGGCGGGAGACGACTCGGCCTTCGAACATCTGGTGGAAAAGTTCCGGCGGCCGCTGGTGGGATTCCTCTACCGCATGGCGCGCAACCACGCGGTGGCCGAGGAGCTGGCGCAAGAGGTTTTCCTGCGCGTCTATCGCTCGCGCAAGACGTACAGGGCCAGCGCCAAGTTCACCACCTGGATGTACCGCATCGCGGTGAACCTGGCGGTGAATCATGCGCGCGACTCGCGTAACCGGCGCGGCGAGGTCAGCCTGGACGAGCCCAAGGAAGGCGGCGCGGCCTTCGAGGTCGCCGACGGCGAACTGACCGCCGAGCAGGATCTGCTGCGGCGGGAGCGGGTGCGCGCCATCCGCAGCCACGTGGAGGCGCTGCCGGAGCGGCAGCGACTGGCGGTGGTGATGCACAAGTACCAGGGGCTGGACTACCGGCAGATCGCCCAGGTGCTGAAGCTGAGCGAGTCGGCGACCAAGTCGATGCTGTTTCGCGCCTATGAGACGCTGCGCGAAAGTCTGAAAGAGTTTTTGTGAAGGTGGTGGGTATGAACTGCGAACGATTCCGCGATCAGATGCTCGATGCGCTTCAGGGCACGGCCCCGGCCGAGCTCGAAGAGCACGCGCGCGCCTGCGCCACCTGCGCCCAGGAGCTGGCGGCGCTGAAGCAGACCTCGGCGCTGCTCGAGGAGTGGCCCGCACCCGAGACCTCTCCCTATTTCGATTCGCGCCTGCGGGCGCGCCTGCGCGAGCAGGCTGCGACCCCGGTGGGCTGGTGGGCGTGGCTGCGTAAGCCCGCGCTGGCCGCGACCCTGGCCCTGCTGATGGTGGTGGGCGTCGGCGTGCTGGATTTGAGCAAGCCGCAGACGCAGAGTCCGGTGGCGGTGCGTCCGCAGCCCAAGGCGCACACCGGCACGGCGGTGGCCGACCTGCAGACCCTCGACCAAAACCAGGAGCTGTACGCCACCTTTGACCTGCTGGATGAGATCCCGGTGGAGCAGGCGAATCCGTAAGGAGCAGAGTTGATCCTGAAGATTATTGTCGTGTTGCTGTTCGTGGGCTTGGTGGCCTGCGCCCTCGTTGCCCAGGAGGCCCCGGCCGCGCAGAGCGCGCCACCGCCCGCGACGCCGCAGGAACCTCCGCAGAAGGAGCCGGGCGAACATCACCACGGCTTCGGGATGCGCGGCGGCCACCACGGCCCCGGGGCCCACGCCGGCGACTGGCTGCGCAAGTATCAGAACCTTCCGCCCGACCAGCAGGAGCAGGCGCTGGCCAACGACCCGGAGTTCCAGAAGCTGCCTGCGGAGCGTCAATCACGGCTGAAGGAGCGTCTGCGCGAGTTCAACGCCATGACCCCGGAGCAGCGCCAGAGGGTGCTCGATCGCATGGAGACCTTCGAGCACTTGACGCCCGAGCAGCAGGAGCGCGCGCGGGCGCTGTTCGCTCGCTTCCGCAACCTCCCCGAAGCGCGCCGGCAGATGGTGAAGCGCGCCCTGCGCAGCCTGCGGGAGATGGATGCGCAGCAGCGCAGCCAGGTGCTGGGGTCGGAAAAGTTCCGCAGCATGTTCTCCGCCGATGAGATGGAAGTGCTGAAGGGGATGTCCGAGATCGTCCCGCCGCGCCCGCCCGAGGGTCCCACCAATCGCGAGCCTGCCCCGCCGCCCCCCACGGACCAGCAGTAGAACTTTGTAGCGCCGGCGCTACCCGCGAAAATCGCACAGGCGAGGACGCCTGTGCCACAGTCCCAGCGAGTTGGACAGCTTCGTTGCCGGCGAGACGCCGGCGCTACCGGAAGAGGTTCTTCAGCACGAAGAACACGTTCGCAGGCCGCTCTGCCAATCGTCTCATGAAGTACGGATACCACTCCGTCCCGAAGGGGATGTAGACGCGCATGCGCCAGCCGTCGCGCACCAACTGCTGCTGCAAGTCGCGGCGGATGCCATAGAGCATCTGGAACTCGAAGGCGTCGGCGGGGATCTTCTCGGCGCGGGCGAACGCGATAGTGGCCTCGATCATCTTGGGGTCATGCGTGGCGACGCCGTGATAGACGCGGCTCTTGAGCAGCATCTTCATCAGCGTGACGTAGTTCGAATCCACGTCCTTCTTCTTCTGGAAGGCGATCTCCGGCGGCTCCTTGTAGGCGCCCTTGCACAGCCGGATGCGGATGCGCGCGGCTACCAGCGCTTCCACGTCCTGCTGGCTGCGGCGCAGATACGACTGGATGACGGCGCCCACCATGCCCTGGTTGTCCGGCTCCGCGTGGAGCTTGTGGACGAAGTCGAGCGTGCGCTGGGTGTAGGGCGAGCCTTCCATGTCCACGCGCACGAAGTTCTGGGTGCGCTTGGCATGGGCGACCAGGGCGGAGACCAGCTCCTCGGCGAGCTTCGCGTCCACGTCCAGGCCCATGTGGGTGAGCTTCAGGCTGACGTTGGCGTTGAGCTTGCGCGCCGCGATCTCATCCAGGAGCTGGTGGTAGAGGTCGGCGCTCTTTCGCGCTTCCTCGGCGTTGGTGACGTTTTCGCCCAGGTTGTCGATGGAGACGCCCTGGCCCAACTGGTTGACGGCGGCAGTGGCGGCCAGCACTTCCTCGAGGGTCTCGCCGGCGACGAAACGGCGGGAGTTCTTCCGCCCCATGGAGGAGTGCTCGGCGATGCGGCGCAGGCGCTTGCTCTCGGAGAGCCAGATGAAGAGCTCCCTCAGCATGAACTCGCCGGGAACGGAAGAGAAGGATGAGTCCGGGGTGACATGGACGGAAACTTTTTATCACAGACCGGGGAAGTCCGGGAGCAGAGGTCTCAGTGTCCCTGCTCTTCCAGGAACTTCTCCACTTCCATGGCAGCCATGCAGCCGGTGCCGGAGGCGGTGATGGCCTGGCGGTAGCGACGGTCGCTGACGTCGCCCGAGGCAAAGACGCCCGGCACTTTGGTGAAGACGTAGTCGCGGGGGATGAGGTAGCCGTCCTTGTCCATGTCGAGCTGGCCCTCGAACATCTTGGCGTTGGGGACATGCCCGATGCCCAGGAACATGGCGCTGGTAGGGAAATCCCAGGCCGCGCCGGTCTTGAGGTTGCGCAGGCGCAGTCCGGTGACTTCCTTCTTGTTGACGTCGAAGACGTCGTCCACGACCGTATCGGTGAGGAACTGGATCTTCTCGTGCTTGCGGGCGCGGTCGAGCATGATCTTGGAGGCGCGGAACTGCTCGCGGCGGTGGATGAGGGTGACCTTCGTGGCAAAGCGGGTGAGGAAGAGGGCCTCCTCCATGGCCGAGTCGCCGCCGCCGATGACGGCGATCTCTTTGCCGGAGAAGAAGAAGCCGTCGCAGGTGGCGCAGGAAGAGACGCCGTGCCCGATGAGCGCCTGCTCGCTGGGCAGTCCCAGCCAGCGCGCCGAAGCGCCGCTGGAGATGATGAGCGTGCTCGTCTTCAAACTTTCTTTCCCCAAATTCAGAGTGAAGGGCCGCTGGCTGAGGTCAGCGCTGACCAGGTGCGCCGTCTTGTACTCCGCCCCGAAGCGCGCTGCCTGCTTGCGCATGTTCTCGATGAGCTCCGGCCCCTGGATGCCCTCGGGAAAGCCGGGAAAGTTCTCAACCAAAGTGGTGAGCGAGAGCTGGCCGCCGGGCTCGTGGCCTTCAAGCACCAGGGGCTTCAGGTTGGCGCGGGCGGCGTAGAGTGCCGCCGTCAGCCCGGAGCAGCCCGTGCCCAGAATCACCGTGTTGCGCACTGAATCTTCCATCGCTTTTGGGTCCCGACCTCAGTCTCTCACGTTCCAGCTTGTAGGGATTAGATGGCGCGCGACGGATTCCGATTCGGCATGACTTTACTTGGGCTTCTGAGATTTCCCGGGAGCGGTTTGCGGCTGCTTCTTCTGGGCCACGCCCACGCGCGCCAGGTCTCCGGGGACAAAGGAGCGCACACCCAGCGCTGCGCGGTAACTGGCCAGCAGGGACGAAGCGCTCTGGAAGATGGCCTCGGAGCTCTTCTGGTCGGCCTGGGGGCAGCGCTTCACGGCGATGGGGGCCTTGCCATAGCGCTCCACCGAAATGTGGTTGGCCGGGGTGTCGGAGGCGAGCACGGCCGCAGGGTCGCCGGCGGTGACGCTGGACTCGATTGCCACCTGCACCACGTCCTTGGCCTCACGCAGGCGGAGTGCCAGGGTCTCAGTGATGCCGCCGTCGTCCATGTTCACGCTCATGGTGTACTGGGCGGTGGTGAAGGGAGAATCGGCGCTGAATTCGCGGCGCACCCGCACCCAGCGCGCGACCCCAGCGTCCACGGAGGAGCGTCCGCGCGAAATCTCGAAGTCGGCGGTGAAGCGCGGTTTGCCCGGGATGCGCCCCAACGCCTCCCGCATCTGTGCCACATCGGCCTCCGCCGGGGTGCAAACCTGGATGACGTTGATCTGGACGCGTTTCTTCTGCGCCTCCTGCGCCGCCAGCGGGAGGACCAGGGGGACAAGGATCAAAAGACCAGAAGCGAGCTTGCACGAGGCGCGCACATCGGGATTCTACCTGCGCCCGCAGCGGCGACCAAGAGCGTTGCTACAATGCGCCATGGCCAACCTGGTTCTGGTGTACGGGATGCGCCTGCTGCCCGCCGACGACCTGGCCGAGGTCCCGCCGGCCGTGGTCGAGCTCAAGGGCGGCCGCCAGGCGCGCATCACGCTGCACATCCTCGAGGGGGGCAAGGAAGAGATCGAAGCCCAGCTGCGCACCAGCGTGGAGGCGTTCTTCGACCTCTATCCCGAAATCTGACCGGGACGTCGCCCGCGCTGACCCGGCCCTATAATCTTTAATCTTGGCGACCGCATGACCTCCCTCTCCTACCGCTACCTGCGCCGCCGGCTCTCGGGAGTGATCCCGACCAGCCGGCTGGGGCGTTTTGCGCTCTACGTCGCCGTCCTCGACCTGTTGTTCCTCGTGCTGCAGAGGATTTTCTATCTTTTCGCCGCCACCTCCAGCGCGGGCGCGACGCTCGCCGGCTGGATCAATTTCCTGAGCGTGGTGCTGGGAATCGCGGGCAGCCTGCTGCTGCTGCGCTGGGTCCGGCGGCACCTGCTGTGGCGGCTGCGCAACCGGCTACTGGTGACTTACGTCTTTGTGGGCGTGATCCCCGTGGCCCTGCTGGTGGTGATGGGGTTGCTGGCCACCTACATCTTGGGAGGGCAGTTCGCCTCCTACTTGGCCATCTCCGATCTGCACAGCGAGATCAACGGCTTGGGCGCGGTGAACTCCGGCATCACCGCGGAGCTGGCGCAGGAGCTGCGCGGCGGACACGCCCTCGAATCTGCCGCGCCCAGGATGCGGGGACAGGTTCGACGCTTTCCCACGCGCCAGGTGACCGCCTGGTACCGGGGCCAGGCGCGGGTGCTGGCGGCGCCGCCAGACGCGCCGGCGCAGCCCACAGCGCTGCCGGGGTGGCTGAGCGAAGACTTCAAGGGTCTGGTGCTGGAGGATCACTCGCTCTTCCTGCGAGCCGCCAACTCCGCCGACGTCGAGGGCGAGAGGCTGGTTGTGATCTCCACCGTCCCCCTCGATTCTGAGCTGCTGAATCGCCTGACGGCGGGGCTGTGGCGAGTGCAGTTCTACCCCACGAACTTCAGAGTCTCCACCGAGCGAGGGGAGCTGTTGGAGACCGACGAGCCCGCAGTCACCGACCCGGCGGGCAAGGCCGCTGGCGGAACACCGGCCCAGGCGTCCACCGGGGCCCCTGCTGCGGTCGTTTCCGGCGGAGGGGTGCCGGAAGCGGGGGGCCGCCTTGATCCGGACTTCACGGTCTACAGCGCCGTCCCCCTCAGGCGCTGGCAAGACGGGCACGAACTGGCGGTTCCGGCTGCGGTGCAGTCGCGCCCCTCGGCGGTTTACCGGCGTCTTTCCTCCACCGTCGGCCTCCTGGTGGGGGTCTATCTCTTTGCACTGGCGGGGACCGCCATCCTCTTCGCTTTCATCGAGCTGCTGGCGCTGTTCATCGGGCTGGGCCTGACGCGCACCATCACCCGGTCGGTGGCCAACCTTTACGAAGCCACGGAGCGGATCAACCGCGGAGACTTCAGTTATCGCATCCAGGTGCGCTCGCGCGACCAACTGGCGGCGCTGGAGACTTCGTTCAATTCCATGACCACGTCGCTCCAGAAGCTGCTGGTGGAGCAGAAAGAGAAGGAGCGCTTGCAGAGCGAGCTGGCCATCGCCCAGGAGGTGCAGGGACAGCTCTTCCCCAAGTCCAACCTGCAACTGGACTCGCTGGAGCTGTATGGGGTGTGCCGGCCGGCGCGGACGGTGAGTGGCGACTACTACGACTTCCTGCCGCTGGGCGCGGAAAAGATGGGCATCGCCGTGGGCGACATCAGCGGCAAAGGCATCTCGGCGGCGCTGGTGATGGCTACGCTGCACTCGGCGGTGCGGGTGTACGAGTTCGGCGGGCTGCCCGACCGGGCGCAGATCTCCTCCGCCGGCCTGGCGGTGCTGACGGCGTTGCGCCGCGGCGAAGGCCGCCCCGTTCCCGCGCTTTCCAGCAACGGCATCCATTCCCCCAGCGAGGTGCTGTGGCTGCTGAACCGCCATCTCTTTCACAACACTCCGGAAGAGAAGTACGCCACGCTTTTTCTGGGGATCTTTGATGGGCGCTCGCGGCGCATCACCTACTCCAACGCCGGGCACCTGCCGCCGGTGGTGGTGGGCGAGGACGGTTCCGAGCGGCGCCTGGTGGCCGGCGGCATGCCCATCGGGCTCTTCGACAATCTTGCCTTCGAAGAAGGCAGCACGGAGCTGAATCCCGGAGACATTTTCGTGGCCTACAGCGACGGCGTGACGGAGCCGGAGAACGAGTTCGGCGAGTTCGGCGAGCACCGCCTCCTGGAGCTGGTGCGCGAGCACCGGCACGGGCCGTTGGAACGCGTGGCCGAGGTGGTGCTGGCGGCGGTCTCGGACTGGATCGGCTCCGTCGAGCAGCCCGATGACGTCACCCTGGTGCTGGCGCGGCCACGATAGAAAAATGCTCCCCACTCCGACAAATGGAGAGCGGTTGCGCGCATCCAACGTTGCCGAGGAGCAGCCCGTTCAGGTGAACGCCGTCCGTTCGCCGTCGTCCAGTGCCCGCGCCCGAGGCGTCTTTTATCCAGTTCACCGAGATCCACCGCCAGGACAAGCCTGCCTTAGAGCACCTGATCGCTCGCCTCTCCGGCACCGAAAGCGTTCCCGCCTCCGCGGTCTGAACCCAGACCGCTTCCCGCCCGTCGATTCGAGCGGCTCACCCACCAGCTTCAAGAACTGTGGACTCCTGCCATGCGTCCCTGGACCTCTACAGGGCCCTGGTGGTAGACCCGCCGGAACACCTGCTTTGGGAAATGCACACGATGCAGGGGTCATCGGCGGTTCTTAGCGCTCTACATTGAAATAGATCCTCGTCGTGGCTCGGTACTGGGTTATCTTCTTGCCGTCGAGTTCCATTTCCAGCTCACCGACACGCGCCCACCTCAACCCGTGCAGCGTCTTTGCAGCTTCTGCAATCGCGTTCTCCGCTGCCTTGGCGAAACTCTCCTTGGAAACTCCGACTACCTCGACCACCTTCTGTGCCATGACATCCTCCTTGCGTCTCTTTAGCTGTAAACCAACGAAGCCCGCTACCACGACCACTCGAACGAGCGTGCCTACGGATACCCCGATCTCATTCTTTGGGTCTGCACTCTTCCGCTTGAGAGATAAGGAGTGGGCCACCCGGTACCTACGAGCGAGAGAGTACGACGGGGGTGCCCCGGCAGTTGCAGGATCATCAGATCACTATGAATTGTGGTCGTCTACGTCCTGCTCACCCGATCCGTACCGCTCCGACCAGGGTGGCTAGCACCCAAAAGGCCAGACCTACGGCCACCATGCTGATCTTTCCGGTGCGTACTCCGAAGGCCGCGAGGACGAAACAGATAAGAGCAACGGCCATGAGGATAGTAGAAAGTGTCATTGTGGGTTCTCCTTGCGTTCTTCGGCAAGCATCTCATCCGAAGACTTGCGAGTCTGTCCTGAATTGAACGGTTGGGCGACGAAATGCGATGGCGACACCCACCAGAACTGCAGCGACTCCAGCAGGGACGACAGGGTTACGACACAAGTCACGACACAAAGAGCGGGAGTCCGAAAGCCGCGTCCCCTGCACGAACGCCTTTTGAGGTTGCTGGATTCCCGCCATGCGTCTACCGGAGCATGGAATCCCTGAACTGTCGCAAATTGCACAGACTCGCCAAGGCTGGGTGTCGTACAAGAGGAACCTGCGGGTCAAGACAATGGAGTCCCGCCTAAGGAGAAATGCATGCAGCGTCTGCATCTGTATTTGGGTTCGTTTCTGCTGAGTGCGGCCTTGATTGTGCCCGTGGGCGTCCAGGCTAAAAATCACTGCCCCGACCAAAACGGTAAAAAGGGGTACTACGACAACGGCCACAAGGACTGTCATTACTGGGACGACCGCGAAGACCATACCTACCAAACCTGGTGGGAGGCTCAAGGTCACAAGACCCATCGGGAATGGTCAAAGCTGAAGGCTAAAGAACGGTCAGAGTACTGGAAGTGGCGCCACGAACATCCGGACAATGACCAGGAGCGCCACTAAGACTGATCTCGCAAACGGAACAAGCTCAGCAATTCGACAGCAACCGTTTCGCAAGGGTTCATCCTGAGCGCAGCGAAGGATCTACAGGTTCCCGCCACAGGTACGGAATTCCTCGGCCGAAACCCGCAGTTCCTTTCTTCGCTGCGCTCCTCAGGATGACAAGTCCCCTGCCGCCAGATCCCTTGTAGGAATTCACCGTGCGTGAAGTAGGGGAAGCATTGAGAAGGTTTGGTAGCGCTACCGGGAATCGAACCCGGGTTTGAAGATTGAGAATCTACTAACGTGCTCTTTGCCGTCAGTAACTTACACGCTCCTGCTGGAAAACTGTGCCCCAAACTGTGCCCCCTTTCTGACATTTTGACCCTACTGCACTCGATCCGTCTGCTTCGGGACAGCATCAACAAGCTTGCTGGCGTGGTAGTTCAGGAAGCGCTCGAAGCCCGTCATCACGTGCGGCTCGGTCACGTGGATGTAGTAGCGCTCCGCCACGCGGGGCGAGCTGTGCCCCATAAGGCGAGCGAGCGTGAACTTGTCCATGCCGCTCTCGGCACAGCGGGTGCCGAAGGTATGACGCCAGCAGTAGAACTCGAAGGGCTGCAATCCAGCATCGCGGATTCCTTTCTCGTGCGCGTGCTGAATTGTGGCCAGGTGCCCAGACTTGCCAGGACCGGGGAAAACGTACTTCGACCCATTCACCAATTGCCGCCTAGCGAGCAGCATTTCCCGCGAGCGCGGCGTGAGCGGAATGTGACGGGCTGCAGCGTCTGTCTTGCCCTCCAGCACGTGCAGAAAGCCCTGTGGGGCCTCTGGGCTGCCCTCTAGCCGGAGGTTG
>DASYVL010000011.1 GCA_035937135.1 Terriglobales bacterium | reverse complement strand
CATCAAGGTGGAAGAGGCCTTGCCCCTGGTCTCTCCGTCCTACGACGATGGCCAGACCATCGAGGACGAGATCCGGGCCGCCTGGTGGAAGCACTACCAGAGCCTCCGCCAAAAACCAAAACGCATCACTGACCCGCGAGCCCGGAGTGCACTAAACTGTTAGGCGGAGAGGTGCGTGAGCGGTTGAAACGGGCGGTCTTGAAAACCGCTGTACCGGAAACGGTACCGGGGGTTCGAATCCCTCCCTCTCCGCCATACAGTCCGCAGCCTTGATTCTCAGACGCGCCGATGCGTAGAACCCCCATCATCTCGGAGGTCCCATGACCGCAGTGGCCGCGGCCGCGGGCATCGCGCTGATCCTGCTGGTGCTGTGGGAGGGCTTCGAGACCATCGTGCTGCCCCGCCGGGTCACGCGCCAGATCCGGCTCACCCGCCTCTTCTACCGCGCGACCTGGAAGCCCTGGGCCGCGATCCTCGGAATCATCGCCTCTCCCAAGCGGCGCGAGACTTACCTGGGATACTACGGCCCGCTTTCCCTGCTGGGCCTGCTGGCGGTCTGGGCGGTCACCCTGGTGCTGGGATTCGCGCTGGTGCTTTGGGGCTTCGGCTCCCACATCAACAGCGCTTCGGGCGCGGTCGCCGACTTCTGGACCGACCTCTACATGAGCGGCACCACCTTCTTCACTCTGGGATTGGGCGACGTCACGCCGCAGGGCCCGCTGGCGCGCTTGCTCACCGTGGTGGAATCCGGCACTGGCTTCGCCTTCCTGGCCATGGTGATTGGCTACCTGCCCACGCTCTACCAGGCCTTCTCGCGCCGCGAGGTGAACATCACTCTGCTGGACGCGCGCGCCGGCTCTCCGCCCTCCGCCGTCGAGCTGCTGCGCCGCCACGCCCGCGACCACGGCCCGGAAAGCCTGGTCCAGCTGCTGCGCGACTGGGAGCGCTGGTCGGCCGAGCTGCTCGAAAGCCATCTTTCCTACCCGGTGCTGTGCTATTTCCGCTCGCAGCATGACAACGAGAACTGGCTGGCCTCCCTCACCACCATCCTGGATACCTGCGCCCTGGTGCGCGTGGGCGTCGAAAACGTTTCGCCGGCACAGGCCCAGCTCACCTTCGCCATCGCCCGCCATGCGGTGGTGGACCTGGCGCAGATCTTCAGCACTCCTCCCGACCGGACGGCCGCCGATCGTCTGCCGCCCGAACAGCTCGCCGAGCTGCGGCGTCTTCTGGCAGAGGCCGGATGCAAAGTGCAGGAAGGCTCGGAGGCGGAGCAAAAACTTACCGAGCTGCGCGCGATGTACGAGCCCTATGTCCAGGCGCTGGCCGGCTTCCTGCGGTTCACGCTTCCCGGCTGGCTGCCGCCGCAGCGGCTTCGCGACAACTGGCAAACCAGCGCCTGGGAGCGGGGTTCCGGCGGCATCGCCAGCCCGCCCTGCGCTCAGGCTCGCAAGGACGACCACTTCTGATTCCGCAGCGGTCACCCTCCGGCGAGGGTTGGCTGTAAACTCGTGGCACTGCTACTACTCTAGGAGGAAACATGAGACTGAGGACTTCTGCAATCGCACTCGCGGCCGTGGCCGCTCTGGCCCTGCTGACGTGGGCGCAGAGCGCGCCAGCGCCAGCGACGGGCGTTCTGGGTGCCGCTGAGCTCAAGCAACTGGTCCCGCACGATTACTTCTTCGCCGGCAAGACCGCTTCGGTGCAGCAGCGCAACGCGGCCGGAGTGCGCTTCGCCAACGGCAGACTCCTGCTGGCCGCGCTGGTGGACACCGCCGGCTACTCCTCCGCCATGGAAGAAAAGTATCAGGGCCTGCTTATCACCGAGACCGCGCTTCACATCGAAAGCTCTACGCTCAAACCGGGCGCCTACGGATTCGGCTTCAGCAAGGGCAAGTTCATGGTGATGGACGTCGCCGCCGCCGACGTGCTCTCCGTTGCCGCGCAAACCGACGACAAGGTCAAGCCGGTCATGCCGCTCAAGATCCTCGAGCAGGCCGGGGGCTACCGCCTCTACGCCGGCAAGAGCTTCGTCCTGGTGAAGGCGCAGTAGAGTTCCGTGCAGAAGAAAGTCTTCTGGCTGACTTTCCTGTCTCTGAGCCTGATCGCGGACTTCACTTTGCCGCTGCTGTGGGGGTTACTGGCTACAATCCCGCTGATCGCCCTGAGCTGGTGGGTCGCTTATCGCAGCGGCTGGTTCGAGTGAGCCGGCGGCAAAATTCTTCGCTCGACGCCGCGGCGCTCCCGCCCCTGCTTGACGCGCATCTAAACAGCGGTACTCTAGCGTTCCTTCGGCCCGCTTGTGGAGGGTGAGGAGTCACCATGTCTCTTGGCAAGGTTGTACTGCTGCTCGCACTGGCCTGCGCGCCCGCCTGGGCGCAGGTCGAAAACCCCTGCGCACAAGCCACCCCGCGCGCTCTGGTCCTGAGCGGCGGCGGCGCCAAGGGCGCCTTCGAGGCAGGCGCTGCCTATCACCTGGTGGTGCACCGCGGCTGCGACTTCAAGGACTTCTCCGGCGTCTCCGCCGGCGCCCTGAACGTGGCCTACCTGGCCCAAGCGCCGGTCGAGGGCGACTCGCTCGCCCATCTCCAGAAGCAGGCCAAAGGGTTGGTGGACCTGTGGCGGAACATCCGCGGAGCCAAGCAGGTCATGCGTGGCAAGTTCCTGGCGGTGCCGCGCCTGCTCATCTTCGGCACCGAGAGCGTGAAGAACTTCACCCCGCTGCGCACGCTGGTGCAGCGCGAGGTCAGCCCCGAGGCTCTGCTCCACTCCGGCCGCGAGGTGCGCGTGGGGACCGTGTCCTTCTACGACGGCAGCTATCGCGAGGTCACACCCAACTCGCCGCAGTTGCTGGCGCCCGCCCAGTTCGTGGACTACGTCTATGCCAGCGCGCTCATCCCGGTGTACGGGACCATGCCGCGCATCCAGGAGGACAAGGACCAGCCGCCGGATCCAGAGTACTGGTCGCAGTTCTCCGACGGCGGCGTCCGCCATCCCACTCCTGTCGCCGGATACTTCCCCGTCTGCGGCGTCAAGACCTCTCTGCTGCAGCAGCAGTATCGTAAAGCAGTGCCCGAGCCACCCTCGCCTCCGACCCGCGCGGACGTCTTCTGCGATCCCGACCGTCCCGCCCCTGCCGCGCCGCCGCATCGCAACCTGACGCAACTGTTCGTCGTCATCGCCAACCCCTACGACCCGGCCAGCGACCACCTGCCTCCGCCCGGCTGTTGCCCCGATCCCAAGGGCATCCGCCACGTGCGCAACGGCAAGGAAGTGTTGTGGCGGACGCTCGAGGTGGTGCTGAACTCGCCCTATCGCTGGGACCTGAGCTACGCCTTGATGGCCAATGACGCGCTCCGCTCCCGCGCCGAACTGCTGGCATGGGCCCGCGGCAACCTCAACCCCCGGGCCCTCGACCAGTTCACGCGCGAGTTCGGCGACGAGAGCTTCCCGGTGGGCTCCTACCACTCCTCCACGGACGCCAACTGGAGCCTGCCCTACGACATCGTCCTGGTCACGCCCAAGAAGGAGCACGGGGGAACCTACCAGTTCGATCCCGCCAACATCCGCAAGCAGCTGCACGAGGGATGCCTGACCGCAGACGCCACCATGACGGCACAGTTTCAGCTCGCGAGCATGAAGTCACAGTGCGACGCGGACTTTCCGGAAGAGGTAGCGGCGCGCCAGTGAATCCCCCAGAGCGGGCGCCGTTTCTGGTACCATTTTCTCTGGTCCAACTCCCATGCCCAAGTTCGTAATCGAGCGCGACGTACCCGGAGCGGGAAATTTGTCGGATGCCGAGTTGCAGAAGATTTCTCAGACGTCGGTGAGCGTTCTCAAGGCCCTCGGCCCCGAGATCCAGTGGCTGCAAAGCTACGTCACCGGCGACAAGGTCTACTGCGTATACCTGGCGCCCGACGAGGCCACCATTCGCGAGCATGCCAAGCGGGCCGGACTGCCCGCGAACCGCATTTCGGCGGTGCGCCGGCTGATCGATCCCACCACTGCCGAGTAGGCGCTGCGGATCCGGACTAGTCGGGCGACAGGGCGTAGGCAATAGCCTTCTCCGCCGGCATCGCCCACCCTTCCATCCAGGCCGCCGCGCCCTCCGTGTTGCTCACCGCCTGCCGCGCTGCTTCCAGATTCTCGTCCAGCCGGGCGCGTTCGGCGGGAGGCAGCGGTGCACCCACGGATTGGCGCAGGGCGGCTGCCGCTCCCGCCAGACGCAGCGACCGCTCCGCCCGGGCCTGGGCCGCCGCTGAGCACGCGAAGCACTCCAGCAGGCGCGCGATCCCCCGTTTGGACTCTAGTTCCTGAAACAGGCGCAGGCTCTCGCCGTAGAAAGTGCGCGCCCCGGAGTGGTCGTTCCGTTCGCGCGCCAGGTTCCCCAGATCGGCCAGCGTGCCGGCGATGCCCCACGAGTCTCCCAGTTCGCGGAAGACGGCCAGGCTTTTCTCATAGAGAGAGCGCGCCGCTTCCCCTTCCCCTTGCTCGCGAGCCACATCGCCCTGGTAATCGAGCGACCACGCCATGCCCGTGCGGTCCCCCAGCTCGGCGAAACTCGCCCTGCACTCCTCGTACAGGGAACGCGCCCGCACATGATCGCCCTGCAAGCGGACCACGCTGGCCAGGTTGCTGAGCGCGCGGGCCGCGGCCATCCCGTCGCCCGACTCGCGGCACAGCGCCAGGCTTTCCTCGAAGAGCGCTCCCGCCGCCGCCACCTCGCCCCGGTCGCGGGAAAAGACCGCCAGCGCGTTCAGCGACACCGCGATCCCGGAGTTGTCCTTCAGCTCCCGCGCGATTGCAAGGCTCTCCTCCAGCAGCTCCTGAGCGGATGCGTAGTCGCCCTGATCGCCGGTCAGGACGCCGGCGGCGAACAGCGTCCGGGCGCGCTCCCGGCTCTGGGCCGCCGCACCCGGGAGCTTCAGCAGCCGGACCAGCCGGTCGCGCCCTTCGGTGAGGTGCTCCCGCGTTTCCCAGAAGCGAAACAGGGCGGTGCCCAGGCGCATGCCCCACTGGGCGTCCCCGCTCTCCGTCAGCCACTCCAGGGCGGCGCGAAGATTGTCGTGCTCCACTTCGAAGCGCTCCGGCCATTTCGCGTCCGCCGCATCCGTGCCTCCGGCGTTTCCTTCCTCCGCCAGCACCAGACAGTAGGCCGCATGAGCGCGCCGGGTCGCCGCCTCTTCGCTGCTGGCAGTCAGGTGTTCCAGTCCGTAATCGCGGATGGTCTCCAGCATCACGTAGCGCGGCTCCCCGTCTCCCTGCTCCAACTGCTGGGCCAGGCTCTTGTCCACCATGGAGGCCATGCCGTCGAAGACGTCCAGGCCCAGATCCTGCTTGGTGTCGCAGACCGCTTCCACGGCCTCCAGGGTGCACCCGCCCACGAACACCGAAAGCCGGCGGAAGAGCTTCTGTTCGGAGGCATTCAGCAGGCCATAGCTCCAGTCCATGGCTCCGCGCAGCGTCTGCTGGCGCGCGGGCAGGTCGCGGGCGCCGCCGGTCAGCAGTTGCAGGCGGCTCTCCAGCCGCGCCTGCATGGCGGATGGGGAAAGCAGCTTGATGCGGGCCGCGGCCAGCTCGATGGCCAGCGGCAACCCGTCGAGTTGCGCGCAGATGGTCGCCACGGCTGCCGCGTTGTCTTTCGTGACTTCAAAGTCGGGCTTCACGGCGCGGGCCCGCTGCTGGAACAGGTTCACCGCTGGATACTGCAACAGCGCCTCCAGCGGCGGCGGCGCCTTAGGATCGGGCACGCCCAGCGCCGGCACCGGGAACTCGCGTTCCCCGTAAACGTGCAGCGGCGCGCGGCTGGTTACAAGCAGCTTGAGGTTGGAGCCGGCGGTCAGCAGATCGGCTATCGCGGGCACCGCGGCCGCCATGTGCTCGAAGTTGTCAAACAACAGCAGCATGGGCGCGCGCAAGGAGTTCTGCAGGTAATCCTTGAGGACCTCGAGCGGGGGCTGGCCAGGAGACTCGCGCAAACCCAGCGTCTGTGCGATCACCGTGGGTACCAGTGCGGCATCGTTCACCGGGGCCAGCGGGATAAAGTACGTTCCGCCGGGGAAGGGGCCGGTCAGCTCGCGCGCCACCTGCAGCGCCAGGCGGGTCTTGCCGATGCCTCCTGGCCCGGTGAGCGTGACCAGTTGCACGTCCGGCCGCTGCAACAGATCGGTGAGCGCTGCCACTTCTTTCTCGCGGCCCACGAAGGCGGTGCGCTGCGCGGGCAGATTGCTGGGACGAATCGCCGACGGCTGGGCCGGGGCCTCCGAGAAGCGGTCGCGCAGCGCCGCCAGGTCGCGTGCCAGATCCCGGGTGGAGGCGTAGCGCTCTCCCGGTTCCTTGGCCAGGCAGCGTTCGATCACCCAGCAGAGCGGCGCTGGAGCCTGGCGGTTGACGGCTGAAACCGGCTCTGGATCATCCCGCAGAACGGCGGCCAGCGTCTCCGCGGCAGAGCCCCGGCGAAAGGCAGGCCTTCCCGCAGCCGTCTCATAGAGCACCAACCCCAGGGCGAACTGGTCGGAGCGGAAGTCCAGCGGCCGGCCGCTGGCTTGTTCCGGAGACATATAACCGACGGTGCCCACCAGAACGCCGGTGCCGGTTTGCGGGCCGCCCAAGGTGGAAGTGCTCGAAGGGTCAGCGCCCAGGGGTGCAGTCAGCTTGGCTAGACCGAAATCCAGGATCTTCACCAGCCCGTCGCGCGAGACCATGAGGTTCTCGGGCTTCAGGTCGCGGTGCAGGATGCCGGCTTCGTGCGCCTTGGCCAGACCATCGGCCACCTGAGCCGCGATCTGAATCACCTTGCGCAGCGGGACCGGGCCGGCTGCGAGCAGCCGGCGCAGAGTGTCTCCCTCCACCAGCTCCATGGCGATGAAGCAGATGGAGTCCACCTGCCCCAGTTCGTAGATGGTGACGATGTTGGGATGGTTGAGTGCCGACGCCGAACGCGCTTCCTGCTCGAAGCGCTGCAGGCGTTCCCGGTCGCGGGCCAAATGGTCGGGCAGGACCTTGAGCGCCACCTCGCGCCCCAGGCGGCTGTCCCGCGCCCGGTACACTTCCCCCATCCCGCCGGCTCCCAGCGGGGAAAGGATTTCGTAGGCTCCGAATCGTGTGCCTGCGGCGAGCGCCATGGAATCTCAACAGAAGGATTGCGACCGGATGCCAGTGCCGATGCGCTGCTAGGATAGCAGGAGTTTCGGGAGGCCGTTATGGATGTCCGTTCGCTGCAACGACCGCTGAAGGAGCGCTACCGCAGCGATCCGGGCGCTTCGCGCGTCACACTGCGGGCCACGGGCAGCCAGTCCGGCGCCCCGGTTGCCTGCTCGGTGGACATCGGGCGCGCCATCTATCAGGCCGAAGCCCACACCGGAGTCGGCGGCGCCGGCACCGCGGCCTGTTCCGGCGACCTGCTGCTCGGCGCCCTCGCCGCCTGCGCCCAGATCACCTGCCAGATGGTCGCCGCCGCTATGGGGATCCCGGTGGAGCGCATTGAGGTCACCGTGGACGGAGATCTGGATCTTTCCGGCACTCTGGGGATCTCGAAAGAAGTCCCAGTAGGGTTCGAGCGCATCCAGCTTCGCTTCGATGTGCTGGCCCCTCAGGCAACCGCCGAACAGTTGCGCGGGTTGCGCGAGAAGACAGAACAGTACTGCGTGGTCATGCAGACGCTGCTCCATCCGCCGAAGATGGATGCCGCGTGGGCGCCGTAAGAATAGGAATTCTTTGCGGTCACTCGTAGCGCAGGGCGTCGATGGGGTCCAGGCGCGCGGCGCGCGCCGCGGGATACAGCCCGAAGAACAGTCCCACGGAGACCGACACGGAAAACGCCATGATCACCCAGAAGATGGAAACGCGCGAGGGCAGGGGCGACAGCCAGTCCACCAGCGCGCTGACGCCGCTAGCCAGCAGGATGCCCACTATCCCGCCGAAGCCGGTGAGCATCATGGCCTCCAGCAGGAATTGAAAAAGGATGTCGCGCCGCCGCGCGCCCAGGGCCTTGCGCACTCCGATCTCCCGCGTGCGCTCGGTCACCGACACCAGCATGATGTTCATCACTCCGATGCCGCCCACCATCAGCCCGATGGAAGAGATCACCAGCATCACCAGGTAGGCGCCGCCGGTGAGCTGCTCGTAGAACTGGATGAACTGGTTCTGGCCGCCGACGTCGAAGGAGTTGGGGTTGTGGAAGCCGTCGTGGCGTCGGCGGCGCAGGATCTCCGTCACTTCGTCGATCAGCTTGGGCATGGACTCCTGCGTGCGCGCCTTCAAGGCGATGATCATGCCGTCCTTGGCTTCGGGATGAAGCTTCTGGAACGTGGTCACCGGGATCCAGACGAAGTTATCGCGGTCGAAGCCGAACAGCGACCCCCGCCGCTCCAGCACCCCAATCACCTCGTAGGGATCGTTCTCGAAATAGACCGTCTTCCCCACCGGCTCCTGGTGGGCGAACATGGTCTCGGCCACCGTCGCCCCCAGCACCATCACCGAGGTGCGATGCAGCACGTCGCCCTCGGAGAGGAAGCGCCCCGTTCGCACGTTGGAGACGTAGATGTTGATGTAATCCGGCTCCACCCCGTACACCTTCACGTTGGCGGCGTGGGTGTTGCCGTAGCGCACGTTGGGGTTGGGAAATTTCTCGAAGTCGAGCACCAGGACGGAGATTACCCGCTCGGCGTCCTTGGCCTCCTGACGGATGGCGTCGGCGTCTTCGCGCGTCAGGTCCTTGCGCTGCCGCTCCTCCTCGGTGGGAAAGCGGAAGGCGAACTGCTGCAGCTTGGTCACGGTAACGATGTTCGAGCCCAGGCTCGACACCTGCTTGGAGAAGGTCACGTTCAGCCCGGAGATGATGGCGGCGATGAAGATCACCGACATCACCCCGATCACCACTCCGAGAATGGTGAGGAAGCTGCGCAGCTTGTGGCTGAGGATCTGTTCCAGCGCCAGCCGGATCATTTGGAAGGAGACGTTCATTCCGCCCTCAGCGCCACCACCGGGTCCAGGCGAGCCGCCCGCCGCGCCGGGTAGATGCCCGCGGCAATCCCGATGAAAGAGGACACCAGCAGCGCCGCCAGCACCGACCACCAGCGGATAGCCACCGGCAGCGGCGAGAACCACGACACCAGGTAGGCCAGGAAGATCCCGCCTGCGATGCCCAGCGCTCCTCCGATGGCAGCCAGCATGACCGCTTCCGCTAGAAACTGCCCCAGGATATCCGACTGCTTCGCGCCCAGCGCCTTGCGCACTCCGATCTCCCGCGTGCGCTCGGTCACCGAGACCAGCATGATGTTCATGATGACCACGCCACCCACTACCAGCGCGATGGAGGCCAGGGCGATGGTGACCAGGAAGATGGAGCCGGTGGTTTTCCGCCACAGGTCGAGGAAGGTATCGGCGGTGGCCATGGCGAAGCCGTCATCGTCGTTGTACATGCGGTGGAAGCGGCCGCGCAGGATCACCCGCGCCTCGTCCATGGCCAGCGCCATGTCCTGCGGGGTGCGCGCCTGCACCTGGATGAATATGGACTGCCCGGTCACGTTGTAGTGCCGCACGAACACGGTGATGGGGATGCGCACGAAAGTGTCCTGCGGCTGTCCCAGGAAGTCCCCGGTCTTTTTGGCCACGCCCAGCACGGTGTAAGCGGTGCCGTCCACCATGACTTCCTTGCCCACCGGGTCCTCATAGGGAAACAGGCGGTCGGCGACGTCGCCGCCCAGGATCACCGTGAAGCGGGCGTGGTCAATGTCCACCTCGGTGAAGTGCCGCCCGGAGCTGAGCTCCATCACCTGCCCGATGAAAGCGGCGTTCACGGTCACGCCCCGCAGGTCCACGCTCTCGATGCTCTTGTTCTTGTACTTCACCGTCTTGCGCTCGCCGTAGATGCCGCCCACGTACTGGCAGTGCGGGCATCCGGCCTCCACCGCCTTCATGTCCTCCAGCGTCAGGTTCTTGCGCTTGATCTCCCGCCAGAAGTCGTCGAGCGAGCTGAAGCCCTGGGAGAATTTGGAGATGGAGAACGAGGTGGAGCCGAATTCCATCACCCGCGCCGTCACATACTGGTCCAGGCCCTGGATGACGGAGACCACGGCGATCACCGTGCCTACAGCGATGATGACGCCCAGAAGCGTCAGGAATGAGCGCAGCTTGTGGGCGCGCAGGGCGTCAAACGCCAGCCGGAAGATTTCGTCACGCGCCATGGGGAGACGAGGAAGGTACGCTGGGAGTATAACAAGCGTTCCCTGAGCCCATTAGACGTCCGGAATCGGGCTTGGTTTCAGCCGTATTTCTGTCGGTTCCACAGCCATAATCCGTGGCTCAAATGAGCCTTGTGGTAGGCGCCAAGCTCGGACCCTACGAGATCCTCTCCCCCCGCCGGCGCGGGGCGGCCGGCCCACTCCTTCACACCCACTACTTCTCTTTGGGTTGCCCCACCCCTTCGGCGTCGCTCAGGGCAGGCTCTTTCGCCCGGTTTTTGGCGAAGGGTGGGGTTTCTCCTCAACCCGCGCCGCAGTCAGCATGACATCCGTTCTTACTTCCGACCGTCCGCTGCGACCAGACCCCTACTGTCCCCGCCACCAAGAAGTGGCCACTAGGGAGTGGACGGCAACCTATCCAATATTGAACAGACAGGGTTGATTCGTCCCGGGTACGATTCGGGCGAACTCGTACGTTTATGAATGAAGGGTCGTCTAGCTCACTGGTTTCTCCGCTCCGCCGTTTATAGTTCGCTCGACCGGTATCTTCCCGGCACACAGGATGAGC
This sequence comes from Terriglobales bacterium, assembly GCA_035937135.1. NCBI lineage: Bacteria > Pseudomonadati > Acidobacteriota > Terriglobia > Terriglobales > Terriglobales bacterium. The sequence goes on along the minus strand of DASYVL010000011.1, from coordinate 7,532 downwards.
CAATCTGGCTGTCGTGGTGTCTGCGGCAAATGGTGGAGAGGGCGCGGGCCTGGAAGTCTAAACGGGGGAAGTCATGCAGGAAGAAACGCAACCCAAGCACTCGGATGAGGCGCTGCGAGCGTCTGAGCTTCGATATCGCCGGCTCTTCGAAGCCGCGCAGGATGGAATCCTGATTCTCAACGCCAAGACAGGACAGATAGACGACGTGAACCCATTCCTGGTGAATCTGTTGGGCTACACCCATGACGAGTTCATTGGGTTGCCACTCTGGGAGATCGGGCCGTTCAAAGACGTCAAGGAATGCAAGCTGGCGTTTGAGGAGTTGCAGGACAAGGAATATATCCGCTATGAATCTCTCCCGCTGGAAACCAAAGGCGGCCGGCCCATTGCCGTGGAGTTTGTCAGCAACGTCTATCGATTGAATGGGGATGGGACGAGGGTCATTCAATGCAACATTCGTGACATCACGAAGCGCAAGCATGCGGAGGACGCGCTGCACCACAGCCTGCAGCAAACCCGGAGCTTTTTTGAGGCAAATCCGGCAGGCAGCTACGTCGCAAGCCCCGATGGACGGTTGATCACCTGCAATTCAGCCTTCGCGCGAATGCTCGGTTTTGCCTCGGTCGAAGAGGCAATGAAAGTGGACCTGGTCTCACTCTATCCCGACCGCGCGTCGCGAGATGGATTCCTGGGGCGCCTCAAGAAGAAGGGGTGGCTCGAATACAACGAGGCTGAACTCCGCCGCAAGGACGGCAGCGTGGTCCACGCCGTGGAGAATGCCGCCGGAACGTTCGACGAGCGAGGTGAGCTCGCCGAGATCCAGGGCTGCCTCATGGACGCGAGCGAGCGGCAGACAGAGCCGCAGTTGCGCCAGGCTCCTAAACAACCGCCCTTTCATATTAAGACTTTTCTCTCGAAAGCCGGCGCAGGCAGGACGATTGTCTATGTACCGGGAAAACAAGTCCTCTTTGAACAAGGCAAACCGGGGAATGCGGTCTTCTACATCTTGACGGGCATGGTGAAGCTCACTGTAGCCTCTCACGGGAAAGAAATCACAATTGACTTGCTCGGCCCGGGAAACTTCGCAGGCAAGGAATGCATGGCGACAGTTCGGCCCCGGAGCACGGCGTCCGCTAGGACGCTCACAAATTGCACAATTCTTAGGATTGAACGAGAAGAGATGTTGCGCGTGATCCAGCAGGAAAAGACCTTTGCGGCATTTTTTCTCGATCACTTGCTTGATCGTAACAGTCGATACCAGGAAGTCATAAAGGATCAGCTTTTAAACTCCGGCGAAAAACGGCTGGCCCGAGCTCTTCTCTTGCTTGCGAACTTCGGCAACGGAGGCAAGCCGGAGGCAATCGTTCCGAGAATCCGTCAGGAAGAGCTGGCGGAGATGGTCGGTACAACCCGATCCCGAATCAATTTTTTTATGAATCGCTTCCGGAAACTGGGCTTCGTCGCCTACCAGGGGAAAACCCCTATGACCATCCATACCGCCAAGTTGGCGAGGTTCGTAATGGCTTGATTCATCACCAGATCCGGCCTCAGGCGGCCAGACCTCTACTGCCCCACTGGAGGCACATCCCCAACTCCATCCCCGGCATCATAAGGTAAGCCTATGCAAGTTAATCGAGGTTCCGCCGTGCTGCGCCCCAGGTCCCCGGGCGCTTGGGTCGTCTTGGTGTTGGTTGCCGCAGCGACGCTGGCCGCTCAGGAGGCCCCCACCACCTCCCAGGAGGCGCCCACCACCACCATCTCCGTGGTCGTAAAAGTAGTGAACGTGCTGGCAACGGTGCGCGATTCACACGGCAACATCGTCAATACGCTCAACCGCGAGGACTTCATCCTCGAGGAAGACGGACGTCCGCAGACCATCAAGTACTTCACCCGTGAAACCGACCTGCCCCTGACCCTGGGGTTGCTCGTGGATACCAGCGTGAGCCAGTCCCAGGTGCTCGATCAGGAGAAGACTGCCAGCGCTGTGTTCACCAACGAAGTGTTGCGCGAGGGTGAAGACTCGGCCTTCCTCATCCACTTCGATCAGCAGGTGGAATTGCTCCAGGACCTTACTTCTTCGCGCCAGAGAATCAGCGCCGCGCTGCGATTGCTGGAGATGCCGCGGTACGACAACCGGCAGCGAGGCGGCGGTTATCCCGGCGGCGGAAGTCGCGGAAGCGGCTACCCGGGTGGCGGTTATCCCAGCGGCGGCTCTGGCGGCGGCTGGCCGGGCGGCGGGTATCCCGGCGGCGGCTATCCCGGCGGCGGCTACCCGGGTGGCGGATCTGGCGGCGGCTATCCGGGCGGCAGGCGCGGCGGATCTGGGCGCAGCCCTCAAGGTGGCGGATCCGGCGGCGGCACACTGCTCTATGATTCGATCTTCCTCGCCTCCGATGAACTGATGCAGAAACAGAAGGGACGCAAAGCCATCATCGTGCTGACCGATGGCGTGGATCACGGCAGCAAGATGTCGCTGGAGCGCGCCATCGAAAGCGCGCTGCGCGCCGACACCATGGTTTACTCCATCTACTTCGCTGGCCAGGAGGGTCCCGGCGGGGGCGGCATCAGCGGGCCCTGGGGTGGCGGCCGTCGCGGCGGAGGCTGGCCCGGGAGTGGCGATTCTTCAGCGGACGGCAAGCAAGTGCTGGAGCGCCTCTCGCGACAGACCGGCGGACGCATGTTCGAGGCATCGAACCGGCAATCCATCGATCAGATCTACGCGCAGATCCAGGACGAACTCCGCAACCAGTACAACCTGGGCTACACGCCCGACCGCGCCGCCGACGGCGGCTCCGAGTACCGCCGCATCCGCGTGACCACAACGCGGAAAGACCTCAAGGTGCAAGCCCGAGAGAGCTACTACGCATCGCGCCAGATGGGTGCCAAGCCGGGACAATAACCGTTCGGCGCTGCGCTCTGCGAATCGCCGTGAGGGGTCACGCGACGTCGGGTGTTGTGGAACCCTGCTGCTCCGCCTCGGTGGGAGGTTCGATGACAGGCTCCTCGGCCGCGGCGTGAGCTTCGTCGGCCAGCATGCGCCGTAGGCGCCAGCGGTCGTCGAGCGATATCTCCACCACCTCAAAGGTCAGGCGGCGCGCCCCGATCTCGTGGAACAGGACACGGGCGCGCAACTTGCGGCGCCCCGCCATGAACTCGAGCGTGCCATCCAGGCCGAGTTGCCCCAGCGGCTGGCGCACGGCGAGGCCTCCACCCAGGCTCAGCCGCTCGATGGAGACGCTGGCGGAGGCGCGCGCGGTGGTGACGACGGCCTGCAGCGCCTGGTTGGGCACGCGGCGCAGGTAGCGCCGTTGCCGCCTCCAATCGCTCCCGGAGGCAATGTGCAAAGCCGAGCTCGGAACCCCTTTGAGCGCATTGACGATGGCGGCCTCGGAGGCGGCTTGGGGATGGATGAGCTCAAGGGAATGCAGGGCGGTGAGGCGCAACTCGTCCGGCTGCCGCCAGCTGAAGGTTTTGCGCGCCAGGATCAGATCGCGCAGCAGCGGGATGGCTTTGGCTTCGCGCATGCGCCCCAAAGCCTCGATCGCCTTGAGGCGCAGGTAGACGCCGGCCTCGTCGTCGGACGAGGCCATGCGCAGTAGCTCCGGAGCCGTCCTCTCGTCGCCGGCACAACCGATCTCGTCGAGCACCACGGGCTTGAGCGTCGGGCTCACCGCGCTGAAGATGCCCAGAAGAACCATGCCCGTGTCCTTTCCCCCGGCCATGGCGATCTGGCGAATGGCCGCGTCCTGGTGCGCCAGCGGCCAGGCCGCGATGCGTTGTACCAGTTCCTGCTGCAACACGGGGTGCCCCAGGCGACTGAGGATGCCGCCGGTGCGGGATGCGTCGGCGGAGTTCGAGCTGCGAAAGATGCTGACCAGGTGTTCCGCGCCGTCTTCGCCCAACTGCGAAGCGAGATTGGCGAGGCGGTCGGCGACCGTACGCCGCAGGCAGGTCGCGAACTGCTCCAGGACGACGCGCATGGCCGGCTGCGGCATGCGCTTGAGCAGGACTATGAACTCACTCTTCAACGCATCGCTCTCGACTGCCTCGCGGACCAGCTCGGGCAGGCGTTCCTCGATTCGGATGCGGGAGCGCAGCTGCTTGGCGGAGTCGGGGCGGTGCTGCTCCAGATGACGCAAGACGGCCAGCGACTGGTTCACCGCCGGGAAGTAACGCCGGGTCAGCGCCTGCTGCGTAAGGCGCGCCAGGGCGGTGGACAGAGCCGTCGCGACTTCGGCGTCGCCTTCGGTGGAGAGCACACGCGCCACCTGGATGACGGCCGCGGTCATGGTCTCCTGCCCCGCCTGCGCCAGCGCGCCGGCGAGCAGCACCGTTCCCTCGGCAGACTTCAGGCGGGCCTCGCGATCAGTCGAAGCCGTGCATGCAACGTAGGCGGTAAGGACCTTGGTCGCCGTCTCCGTGTCGCCGCCGGCGAGCAACTCCTGCACAAACGACTCCACGTTCACCGCCGGAATGCACCAGGCATCGGGCGTGAGCAGAACCAGCAGCTTGCCGTGCTTGGGCACCGAACTCCAGAACTCGCGCTGCAACGCTTCGGGCGACTCCGTCTTCGCCTGCTCCGGCGTCACCCCCACCAGCTTGCGCAGTTGGTTGACTTCGCTGACCAGTTTTTGCAGCAGCCGATTCACGGCTCCGGCCTGGACCGCGCCGGACTGATAGCGCTCGAGCATATAGCGCATCGCGGAACGTTCGGCGAGCTGTAGGAGTTGCTTGCTGTCGGACGTGTTCCCGTTCCGCACCTGGATCTGCAGGCGGTCGAGGAAGGCGTGCGTTCCGCCATCGAGGGGCGCGTCACCCTCGGCGCCGGCAGTTGCCTGCTGCAGATGCTGCGCGATCTGCTCCATCCAATGCCGCGCGGCCTGCTCCGGATTGCTGCCGGCCGCCACGGCCGCGGCATCCTTGGCGAACTCGGCAGGCGCGGGCGGGACCTTGCCGGGTTCCGGGGCGATGAGCGCCGCCATCACTTCGGTGGTCGCCCGGGCGACGATGGCATCAACTTCCGCGCCACCGCTTCCGCCGCTGCGCGCCACAAACTCGACTTCGTTCAGATGAATGTGGGTAGAGGTCTGGTCCGCAAATTTGGCCAGGTCGGCAGACTCCTTGGTGGAAAGGGCGAGCACGAATGCCAGCAACTCTTCCGCCGTGATCCCGGAGAAGAACTGGATGCTGGCGATGTTCCCCGCGTTCAGTACTTCCGCAAAGCTGGATTCTGCGGTGCCTGAAGGCAGGGGCCGGCCATTGACCACCAGCCGCTGGCCGGCAACGCCGAACGTCAGGCTGTCGCTGGTTGCGAGCGCCGTCTGTACCTGCGACAGCACCTCCTGCAGGTACTGAGTCGAGCGCTGATGCTGAGTGCCATACAAGCGGACGCTTTTCATCAGAGCGTTCAAAGAACGCAGCAGCCCGCCTGCCGCTTCGTCAGCCGGTCGCACTTGGGTGGGCCGAGGAGGCATAGCGCACGATTCCACGCCCATACTAGCTTAGCTGAGCGGGAGTGTGTGAGTTAGTAACGCGAGTCCGCCTGCAGGGAGTGGCACGGGAGTCCATGCACTGTTGAGGTCCCCGTTTTGGGCGCCAGTCTCAATGAGCTGTGGCTCGATCCGGAATCTCCCGGAAGCCAGCCGGTTGTTTACCCGCTTTCTTTCGATCCCGCTTCCATCAGCTTCTTGGTCATGAGTACTAGGCCAAGGATTTGCGTCCACTCGGAGACGATGTTGCCTACCACCGAACCCCACTTGGCTTCCGAGTCCAGGTGCGCGTAGAGCGCGATCCACAGCCCGCCGGTGATCGCAAGGAAAATGGTGAGGGAATGGTCGCGCAGCGCCTCCACCCAGCGCTTCGGCAGCAGCCCGCGCGGCTGCTTGCTCTCCTTGGAGCCGCGCTCGTAAAGATACTTGGTGGCGAGAACCATCACCACCAGTCCGGCCCAGTCGGCGATGGCGTTGCCGAAGAAGGCTCCCACGTGCGTCTTCTCGTCGGCGCGAGAGTAGAGCACGATCCACAGCGCGAGGATCGCGATCGCAACCAGGCTCAAGGAATGCCGGTCGAACCAGTTCCGCTTCTTGGCCATCGTCTTCGCCCTCCGCGGACATTATTCACCAAGCAGACACATAGGAGGAGCGCTCAACGCATCGATCGGCGCTGGTGGCATGGGTGTAGTCTAAGCTGCGCAGGGCGAACCACTGGGTCGCGACCGTCGCCCTGAACGTTCTACTGTGGGACTTCTCGAAACACTCGCGGACTTCGTTAAACCAGCAGTCGCTAAGCCGCCAGGGCTCGCGGCGGTCCTGCGGCACTTAGGCGCATTCGGCCTGTTCCTTCTTGCCATCGCCGACAGCACTCCCATCCCAACCTTTGCCGGCCCGGACATTCTTACCGCCATACTCGCTGCGCGGCAGAGCGAACCCTGGTACTACTACGCCGGCGTCGCCACGGTGGGCTCGGTCATCGGCGCCTACATCACGTTCCGAACGGCACGGAAGGCCGGTTTGGACTATCTCAACCGCAAGTTTGGACAGCGCAAAGTCGCCAGAGTGCTAAAGTTCTTCGAGCGGTGGGGTACCGGCGCTCTGCTCTTTTCTGCCGTGGTACCGTTTCCCTTCCCTACGAGCGCGTTGTTCGCCGCCGCAGGCGTGCTGGATTATCCTCCCCGTGCATTCATCCTGGTCGTGGCTTTGGGCCGGGCGATACGTTACGGAGCCATTGCCGCAATCGCCTCCCACTACGGCCGCCGTTTCGTTGTCGGTCTGCAACATCCTGGGCAGCATCTGGGGTGGCTGCTCGCAATTGCCGCTACCGCGGTCATTGCGATCACCATGGCGCTATTGCTAAGAAAGCGATTTGAATAGAGTCGCGTCCGGTCAGACAAGATAGGATGGGCCAGCCCGCCATGACAACAGTCCAGATTCTCCTGATGATCGGCTTCTATTTCGCCGCCTTAATCGCGGTGGCTTATTTCACCCGCGCGAAAGTGCGCCGCATCCTGGGAGCCCTGGCCGGCGGAGCCGTCTTCGGAGTGGTGGGGCTGCTCGCACTGGCGCTGGGCGAGGCCCGGGGCTGGTGGCACTTGCCGGCAGCGGGCTCTTCGCACTTCCAATCGCTGCTCTGGTTGGGCTTCGCCGTCTCGGCCGCGCCCTCCTACCTGATTCTCTGGAGGGTGGTCCGCCGCTTCGGCAACCGCGGGCTGGCGGTGTGCGTCCTGGTCGCGACCATCATCGGGCCGCCCCGCGACTACTGGATCGTTGCCATGTTCCCGGCCTGGATGACCTTCGCGCCCGGCATTGCCCCCATCCTCGCCGACGCCACCATCTACGCCTTGTTCTTCGTTGTGGGGCACGCAGTGATGCGCATCGTCGTCGGCCCCGCGCAAGGGGACGCATTGGCCCGGCCGCCCTCCGGTGCGGGATAGAACGGCCCTTCCGGCATCAGCTAGCCGGGAGGGTTGACCCCCGCCAGGAAGCCGCCATCGAGAACCAGCGATTGGCCGGTCATGAAGGAAGCGCGCTCCGAGC
>DASYVL010000010.1 GCA_035937135.1 Terriglobales bacterium | reverse complement strand
CGGTGATTCCAATCGTCCTTGGCGATGGCATTCGGCTGTTCTCGGGCGGAGAGGGTGAACATCGCCTCGAGTTGGAAGGCCACCGTTCCTGGCCGAGTGGAATGGTCCAGATGCGGTACCGCGTTCGCGCCGAAGGCGGCACCACAAGCCTCTAAACCACAAGGACGCAAAGGAACCCAGAGGAAAGTTCAAATCCTTTTGATTCTGGCGCGGCAAGACTGTGGGGACTTTTGTGGGGACTGCTCATGCATTCCAGCTAGTCTCGCCACTGCTGCGCGCATCTCAATACAACAACTGAACTGACTGTGCAGAAAGGGGTTGCAGGGTTTTCTGCCGTCCGATCAATTAGTTAGCAAATCACCTGTTTTAGATTTTCAAGACCGCCCGTTTCAACCGCTCACGCACCTCTCCGCCTAACAGTTTAGTGCACTCCGGGCTCGCGGGTCAGTGATGCGTTTTGGTTTTTGGCTGGAGGCTCTGGTAGTGCTTCCACCAGGCGGCCCGGATCTCGTCCTCGATGGTCTGGCCATCGTCGTAGGACGGAGAGACCAGGGGCAAGGCCTCTTCCACCTTGATGAGTACGAAGGAGTGGAGGTCGAGCTCGCCCCGGCCCTTGCCGGTATTGATCCAGCGGCTGGAGTAGAACTCGCGAACGTCGTCCATGAGCTGACCACGGTCCACGACGGTGGCCTTGCCCTTGAAGCGGTAGCCCTTGCGGGTGATGGGATCCACCACGTTGATCTCGACAGCGGGGTTGATGCGCAGGTTACGCATGGTGGCGGGGGAGCGGATGTCGGCGAAGACCAGGTGGTCGTCGTCCCACACGGTGAGGGTGCCCTTGGGCGAGAGGTTGGGGGTGCCGTCGGGGCAGACGGTGGCCACGAAGCCGAGGCGCTGCTCGCGCACCACCCGCTGCATGTCGTCGCTGAGCATTCCCATGGGAGCGCAAAGAGCTTACCCCTGCCCGGAGCGCAGGACAACCGTTCCTGCGCCGGGCTTGGGACGAGGCGCCGGCTGGTTGACCGGCGCCGCAGGGCTAGAAGCTGTAGATAATGTCGAACTGGAAACGCTGGAGGTACGGGTCTTTGCCGCCCACGGGGACGCCGGGGGCGCGCTTGGCGTTCTCCAGCGCGGTGTTGAGCGTACGCCCGATCCAGTCGGTGACGCCGATGGTCACGTTGTCGCGCACCTTCCAGTTGAAGTAAATCTTGTTTTGCAGGACGTTGCTGGGGGAGCGCTGGTCGCTCTCGTTGAACGAGGTGATCACGGAATCCTGCTCCTGCCGCCACCAGCTGTAGCCGAACTGGATGTCGTTCTTGCTGCGGGTGCGGCCTACGTTGACGTCGAACAGGTAGAGCTTGTCCTGCTTGGTCCCGGTCACGGCGGAGGTGGCGGCGCCGAGGTTCTTCTCGAACTCCATCTGGAGGTTGATCGGGAATCGCTCCCAAGGCGTCTTGAAGACGAAACTGTCGATAAAGTCCGCATACAGGAAGCGGGAGCAGAAATGGCGGTTGGGAGATACCCCAGTGGTGCAGTTGGTCATGCCGTTGGGCGCGAAAGCTCCGACGGCGGCCCCGCCGTTGACGGAAGCAGGTTCGTTCAGGATGACGTCGGTGAGCTGCCACTTCAGGCCGCTGAAAGCGGGCGTCATGGTGACATGGGAGCCGAGCTGCATCTTGGTCGAGATCTGGCCGCCCAGAGCCTTGGAGTCCTGGCCCACGCCCACTTCGTTGAATAACAGTTGCATGCCAGTGAAGGTCACGTTCTTGAAGATGCCGCCGTTCTTCAGGTCGAAGGAAGCCTTCTCGCTGAAGCCTTCGGGGTTCAGATCGGGGTCCCACATAGAGTTTGTGCGGATCCAGCTATAGGCAAACTTGCCGCCGGTGAGCGAGAGCCACTTGTGGGCCTGGGGATTGTAGGTGATGTAGCCGCGGTCGAAGCTGATGGTCTTGCGCTCGAAGACGTTATTGAGGGTCTCGTTGCTGGAGGTGGGGTCGGTGATGATGCCGGAGGCCATGAAGATGCCGGCGTTGAAGTCCTCATTGAGCTTGCCCTCGAAGCCGAAGCGCAGGCGGATGCGCTCACGCGCCCGGAGCTGGCAGGCGCCGACGGGGCAGAGCGGGTTGTCTTGCGAGGTGAAGGTCTCCTGACGCACGCGCACGTCGCCGGTGAAGCGGAAGCGGCCGACAATGCCCTCGATCTTGGATACGCGCTTCTGGTCCTCCTGGGTACTGGCAGCGGCGTTGGTCTGGTTGAGCTTCACGTCCGCCAGGTCGCTCTGCACCTTGCTGACCGATTCGCCCTGCTGGCTGGCGAAGGACTGCGCGGCCGCAGCCTTCTCCTGCGCGGTGCTGGCATTGGTCTGCGCCTGGGCTAGGGCCTGCTGCATCTGCTCCAGCAACTGGTCGCGGCGGCGCATCTCGTCCTGCATCTGCTGGATCTGCTGCTGCTGCGCGGCCAGGGCCTGGCGCAGCTCGCGCACGTCCTGCGTGGTCATGGCGCCGCTGCTGCTCTTCTTCTTACTCTTAGCGGAGCCCGAGGGCGCGGCCTGCGCCATCAGCACAGCGGAAAACAGGAGTACGACACAGCACTTCAGGGCGGTTCTCATTGCTTCTCCTTTTCGTTATGTGTCACGAGTTGGAACGAAACCTGGGATTACCGGGGCGACTCCCGAGTCGCCCCGGTCAGCCTCATCGCACCTGCCCGATGGTGGCTTTAACTTTGTCCGCGACCTCTTTGGGGAGCGGGGCATAGGTGAGCTGGGTGGCAAGCTCTTGCCCGTCGTTCACCATCCAGCTCAGGAAGTCGGCGAGGATTTTACCCTTCTGCGCGTCTTTGGCGGGCGTGGGGATCAGCAGCCAGGTGAAGCTGGCGATAGGATAAGCGTCCTTGCCCGGGGCGTTGGTGATGGAGACGCGGAAGTCCGCCGGCATGTTCTTCACCGAGGCCGCGGCCGCCGTGGTGCTCTGCAGGCTGGCCTTCACAAACGCTCCGGAAACGTTTTTCACGCTGCCATACGCGATCTTGTTCTGCTCGGCGTAGATCAACTCCACGTAGCCGATGGCGCCTTCCATCTGGCGCACCATCCCGGCTACGCCCTCGTTGCCCTTGGCGCCGATGCCCACCGGCCAGGAGACGGAGGTCTTGGCCCCCACCTGGTTCTTCCAGTCGGGGCTCACCTTCGAAAGATAGTCGGTCCAGACGAAGGTGGTGCCGCTGCCGTCGGAGCGATGCACCACGATGATGGGCTGGCTGGGCAGGCTCACGCCGGGGTTCGCGTCCGCGATGGCCTTGTCGTTCCAGGAAGAGATGCGGCCCAGGAAGATCCCGGCCAGAGCCTGCGGAGTGAACTTGAGGTCGGTCTTCACCCCCGGCACGTTGTAGGCGGGAACCACCGCGCCCAGCACCGTGGGGATGTGCAGGATCTTCGTCTTGGCCTGGGCGAGCTGGTCGTTGGTCATGGGGCCGTCGGTGGCGCCGAAGTCCACCGTCCCGGCCAGCACCTGGCGGATTCCGCCGCCCGAGCCGATGGACTGGTAGTTGATCTGAATGTCGGGATGCTTCTTGTGGTATTCGCTGAACCACTTGGAGTAGACGGGATAGGGAAAGGTCGCGCCCGCGCCGTTCAAGTTGGTTTGCGCGAGGGCGGCGCTGGACAGCAGCATCAGGCAGCAGATCAGAACGGTAATCCGGTTCAAGTTTGTTCTCCTCAGGAAGTTCTTTTGGCGTGCCCTTATTCTCGGCCCGGCGTGTTAAAGGAGCATTAACGGGATGTGAAAGTGCGGTAAAAAAACGGAGCCAGAGCTCTCCGGGGGCGGGCTGCGATAGTCTTGTGACAGAAAGCTAAACGGCATGAAGACAGTGATTTTCGCGTGCACGCACAGCGCCGGGCGCTCGCAGATGGCGGCAGCGTTCCTTAGCGCGCTGGCCGATCCGGCGAAGGCGCGCGCAGTGGCGGCGGGGACGGAGCCCGCCGAGCGCGTGCATCCCGAGGTGGCGGCGGCCATGGGCGAGCTGGGATTCGACCTCACCGGGGCGCGGCCGCGGAAATTGACCGCGGAATTGGCAGCGGAGGCCAGCCTGATGGTCACCATGGGCTGCGGCGAGGACTGTCCCTATGTGCCGGGGCTGCGTGTGGAAGATTGGGCGCTGGACGACCCCAAGGGAAAGTCGGCGGCGGAGGTGCGCCGCATCCGCGACGGCATCCGGTCGCGGGTGAAGGAGCTCATCGAGAGGGAAGGGCTGGGAAGCGAGGGCCCGGGCTCTTGATTCGCGATTCACGCGGGGTATCAGCCCTGCGCAGGCGGCTCCTCGGAGCCCCCGCCGTGGCGCACATCGGCGCCGCGCACCCAGAAGATGACGTCCTCGGCGATGTTGGTGGCGTGGTCGGCCACGCGTTCCAGGTTGCGCGCGATGAGCAGCGCGTCCAGAGCAGGGCCGCTCGACTCCGGGGAACTGCGCATGAGCCGGGAGAGCGAAATGAAGGCGTCGCGGTTCATGCGGTCCACGATGTCATCCATCTCCAGCACCGCCTGGCCCAGGTCGGCGTCGCCCTGGATGAAGGCTTCGAGCGCGCGCTTGACCATGCCGGCGGCAGTGGAGGCCATGCGCGGGATGTCCACGGGCAGGTCGGCGGCGGGATGGCCGCTCATATCCATCACGCGCTCGGCGATGTTCACCGCCTGGTCGCCCACGCGCTCCAGGTCGGCGTTGATCTTGATGACCGCCAGGATGAAGCGCAGGTCCACGGCCATGGGCTGCTGCATGGCGAGCAGATCGAGGGCCAACTCGTCAATCTCGCGCTCGGCGCGGTTGATGGCCGGTTCGCCCTCCAGCACCTGTTTGCAGAGGCTGACTTCGCGCTTGCGGTAGGCCTCGACGACCCGGTCCACGGCCTGCTCGGCCATGCCCGCCATCTCCAGAAGTTTCTGCTTCAGTTCTTCGAGCCCTTGCTGGAACCGGGTACGCGTCATCCGAACCTTCCTGTGATGTAGTCCTCCGTCTGCTTGTTGGAGGGGTTGGTAAAGATTTTCTGCGTCTGGTCGAACTCGATGAGCCGGCCCATGAGGAAGAAGGCCGTGAATTCCGCCACCCGGGCCGCCTGCTGCATGTTGTGGGTGACGATGACCACCGTGTAGCGCTCCTTGAGCTCGAAGATCAGGTCCTCGATCTTGGCGGTGGCGATGGGATCGAGCGCGGAGGCGGGCTCGTCCATGAGCAGGACCTCGGGCTCCACGGCCAGCGCCCGGGCGATGCACAGTCGCTGCTGCTGCCCGCCGGAGAGGCTGGCTCCCGACTTCTTCTTCAGGAAATCTTTCACCTCGTCCCAGAGCGCGGCGCTGCGCAGGGAGCGCTCCACCACTTCGTCCAGCCGGCGGCGGTTGCGCACTCCGTTGAGCTTCAGTCCGGCGGCCACGTTGTCGTAGATGGACATGGTAGGGAAGGGGTTGGCCTTCTGGAACACCATGCCCACGCGGCGGCGCAGCTCCACCGGGTTGGTGCCGTTGCCGTAGATGTCCTGGCCGCCGATGCGAACTTGGCCCTCCACCCGGGCTTCGGGGTTGGTCTCGTGCAAGCGGTTGAGGCAGCGGATGAAGGTGGACTTGCCGCAGCCCGAAGGGCCGATGATGGCGGTGGCGTGATTGGCGGCGGCGTTGAGCGAGATGGCGAACAGCGCCTGCGTCCGGCCGAACCAGGCGGAGAGCTGGCCGACTTCGATGCCGACTCCCATCTCAGGCCGCTCCTTTCACCACGCCGCGGGCGGCGAGCAGCCGGACGGCGGCGACCGTCCCCACGATCAGCAGGATCAGCACCAGCGCTCCCGCCCAGGCCTGGCGGTGCCATTCGTCGTAGGGAGAGATGGCGTAGGCGAAGATCTGCAGGGGCAGGGCGGCGGTGGGCTGGTCGGGGCGCAGGTTCCAGAACTGGTTGCCGAAGGCGGTGAAGAGTAGCGGCGCGGTCTCCCCGGCGATGCGGCCGAAGCCCAGCATGATGGCGGTGATCACTCCGGGCAGCGCTGTCCGCAGGGTGATGGAAACCGTGGTGCGCCACTCGGGGACGCCCAGGCCCAGCGCCGCTTCGCGGATGGAGTGCGGCACCATGAGCAGCATCTCTTCGGTGGCGCGGGTGACGGTGGGCACCAGCATGATGGCCAGCGCCACTCCGCCGGAGAAGGCGGAGAAATGTTTCTGCCGCAGGACGATGAGCGAGTACACGACGATCCCGACCACGATGGAGGGAACCCCGTTCAGAACGTCGGCGGTGAAGCGGATGAGGTTGCCGAAGCGGTTGCGTCCGTATTCCGCCAGGTAGATGCCCGCGCCCACTCCCAGCGGCACTCCCAGGGCGCAGGCAATGGCCAGAATGGTGCCGGAGCCGATGATGGCGTTGGCCATGCCACCGCCCGGCTCGCCCACCGGCTTTGGGGTCTCGGTGAGAAAGGCCCAGCTCAGTGTGCCGGCGCCGCGATAGACCAGGTAAGCGAAGATGGCCAGCAGCGGCGCCAGGACCAGCAGTGTGGTGAAGGCTGCGGCGGCGGTGGCTGCGTAGTCGGTGAGCCGGCGCCGCCAGCGCACGTAACCGCTCCCGTAAGCCGAGGCGCTACTGGGCATGGGCCCTCGCAGGCGTGCCGCGCGTGACCGACCACACCAAGAGGCGCGCCAGCGCGTTCACGATGATAGTGACCAGGAACAGCGCCAGTCCGATCTCGAACAGCGCGCTGAGGTAGAGGTCGTCGGTGGCCTCGCTGAATTCGTTGGCGATGACGCTGGCCAGGGTGTAGCCGGGGGCGAGCAGGGACTTGGCGATCTCCGGGCGATTGCCGATGACCATGGTGATGGCCATGGTCTCGCCCAGCGCGCGGCCCAGCCCCAGGATGACGGCGCCCACAATGCCGGCGCGCGCGTTGCGCAGCACGCCCACGCGGATCATCTCCCAGCGCGTGGCGCCCAGCGCCAGCGCCGCCTCCCGCTGATGGCGCGGCACGGACACCATCACCTCCCGTGTGATGGAAGAGATGATGGGCACGATCATGATGGCCAGGATCACGCCCGCCGCCAGCATGCCGATGCCGTAGGGAGGGCCCGCAAACAATCCGCTCCAGCCGAGGTGGGACATCAGCCAGGGCTCCACGTCCTGCCGCAGCAACGGCACAAGGACGAAGATGGCCCAGAGTCCGTAGATCACGCTGGGGATGGCCGCCAGCAGTTCGCTGGCAAAGGAGACGACGGCGCGCAGCCGCCGCGGACAGATCTCCGTGACGAACACGGCCACGCCCAGCGCCAGCGGGACCGCGAGAGCCAGAGCGAGCAGCGAAGAAACCACGGTGCCGTAGATAAAGGGTAGGGCGCCAAACTCTCCGGAGACCGGGTCCCACTGGCTCCCGACAAAGAACTTGAAGCCGAATTCGTTGATGGCCATGCGCGAGCCCAGGAAGAGTTCAGCGACGATCAGCACGACGATGACGATGACGCTCAACCCGCAAGCCAGCATGGCGTAGCGGAAGAGGCGGTCGGCAAGCTGGCCGGCGCGCAGCCCTCGGGGCGCGGGCGCAGCGCTCTTCGGCCGGGACGGGGCGGCAGTCGGCTCCCGCCGGGGCCCGGGGTGGGCCGGATTTCCAGGGACAGCCAGTTGGGGGCTCATTGGGGCTGGTGGAACCCTAGCAAACGATTGTTAAAGGATTGTTAAGACGGCTCAGGGGCTGGTCGCGGGAACCGGGGCAGCAGGAAGAATGAAGGAGAAAGTCGAGCCGTGCCCAAGTTCGCTCTCGGCGCGGACCGTGCCGCCGTGGTTGAGCACGATGTGCTTGACGATGGCCAGGCCCAAACCCGTGCCGCCAGCTTCGACCGAGCGCGCCTTGTCCACGCGGTAGAAGCGCTCGAAGAGGCGGGACAGATGTTCGGAGGCGATGCCGGGGCCGAAGTCGCGAACGTAGAACTCGACGGTCGCTCCGGCGGGGCGCGCGCCCAGTTCGATGCGGCCGCCCGCGGCGGCGTACTTGCTGGCGTTGTCGATCAGGTTGGCCAGCACCTGGTGGATGGCGTCGGGGTCGGCGTGCACCGGAGTGTCCGAGGACTCGGCGACGGTGAGTTCGAGGCCGCGGCTGCGCGCGGTCTCGCGCAGATCGCGCGCGGCGTCCTCCAGCAGCTCGCGCGCGGGCGGGGCCGCGAACTCCAGCTTCTGCTCGCCCGACTCCACCCGCGCCAGGGTGAGCAAGTCCTCGGTGAGCCGCGCCATGCGCTCCGCGTTTTTGCGGATGATGTCCACGAACTCGCGCGCGCCGCCGCTGTCGGAGAGCGTTTCGTACAAAGTCTCGGCGTAGCCCTGGATGGAAGTGAGGGGGGTGCGCAGCTCGTGGGAGACGTTGGCGATGAAGTCGCGGCGCGTCTTCTCCACGCGCTCGATCTCGGTGAGGTCGTGGAGCACGGCCACGGCGCCGCCCGCCATGGGCGCGGCGGTCACGTCGAAGACCCGGCCAGGAGCGGCAGAGCGCACGCGGGCGGTGGTGATCTCGCGCTTCTCCAGCGCGGTGGTGAGCGCGGCGAGGAAGTCGGGATCGCGCACGACCTCGACCACCGGAGCCTGCGGCCGGGCGCGACCGGCGGCCAGGCGCTCCATGGCGCCGTTGGCCCACTGCACCGTCCGCTCAGCGGAGACCGCGATCACCGGCTCGTGCATGCTGTTGAGCAGAGTCTCCATCTGCTGGCGGCGGGTCTCGACCTCGTGGAAGGCGTCCTCCAGGCGGCGGGCGGTGCGGTCGAGGGTCGCGGCCACCTGGCCGATCTCGTCGAGAGAACTCTCGGCGATGCGGGCGGAAAGGTCGCCCGAGGCCACGCGCTCGGCAAACTTGACGATGCGGTTCAGCCGGCGCGAGATGGAGAGCGCCGCCAAGCCCGCCAGCAGCATGGCGACCGCGAGCGCCAGCGCCGAGCCTTGGAGCAGCGTGCTCCGCACCTGGGCCGTGGTCTTCTCGATGGCCGCCAACGGATGCGCCAGCCGCACCGCGCCCCCGGGGATGGGCACGGCGACATAAAGAAGGTTGACGTGGACGGTGTGGCTCAAGCGCACCGAGCTGCCCACCTCGCCCTGGAGCGCGGCGGCGAACTCGGGGCGGGTGGCGTGGTTCTCCATGGTGGCAGGGTCGGCCTCGGAATCGGCCAGCACCTTGCCGGTGGAATCAATGATGGTGGCGCGGGCCTGGGCCTGGCGCCCGGCTTCGACGGCCACCTCCTGCATAGAGTGCGACTTGTCGGCCTGGACGCGGCCGGCGAAGAGCTGCGTCTTTTCCACCAGAGCGCGCTCGATCTCGCCGCGCAGGGAAGTCTCCCAGGCGCGGCGGATGGCGAAATCGAGCGTGACCGTTCCGGCGACGATGACCAGCAGGAACGCGCCCATCAGCTTGAAAAAGATGCGGTGAGTCACTTGGGAGCCTCGAACTTGTAGCCGGCGCCGCGCACGGTGCGCAGGTACACCGGGCTCTCGGGCTCGCGCTCGATCTTCTCGCGCAGGCGGCGCACGTACACATCCACCGAGCGCGGGGTGACGAAGGCGACGTCGCGCCACACCGCATCCAGAAGCTGCTCGCGGCTGAAGACTTTTCCCGGATGCGAGGCCAGGTAGTGGATGAGCCGAAACTCGGTGGCGGTGGTGGCCGCCGGCTTGCCGCGCACGGTAAGGCTCATGGCGCCTCCGTCGATCTCCAGGTCACCGGTCTTGATCTTGGCCGGGCCCAAAGGCCTTTCGAAGCGGCGGAGGACGGCGCGCACTCGGGCCACCAGCTCGCGCGGGCTGAAGGGCTTGGTGACGTAGTCGTCGGCGCCCAGCTCGAGGCCCGCGACGCGGTCAGCTTCGGAGGTGCGCGCGGTGAGGAAGATGACGGGCGTCGCGGCGAGCGACTGGCGCTCGCGGATGCGCGTGCACAGCGCGAAGCCGTCGCCGCCCGGGACCATCACGTCCAGCAGGAAGAGCGCGGGCGGGTGCTTCTCCGCCTCGGCGATCACGCCGGTGGCGGCAGGGAAGACGCGCACGCCGAATCCGGCGCCCTCCAGGTGATGGCGCACCAGTTGGGCGATGTCCCGGTTGTCCTCGACCACAAAGACGGTCTGCTTCACGGGGCTATTGTACGGGCCGGGTCGGCGATTCGTGGCGGGGCGCTTGAGAGACGCGGATACGATCCCACGATCGAGGGTCGCTACTTCTTCGAAAGCTCTGCCTCGAAATGACTTTCAACATCCTCACGACTCAGCAGCTTTCTTACCTTGGCCAATATGACCGAATAGACGACCTCATTTCCTGCAACCTGCGCGCTGATAAATGCCCCGTCTTCCGGCAGTTCCTGATAGATGAACTTCACTTTTCTGCCGTCTTCAAGTGTTTTGATCCAGTCTTGGTCTGGCATGGTCGCATCTCTCAGGCGAGATTGGTGTACGGCGCGGGTAAGTATACGTTGTTCGCTGGGGGAACTGACCCATCCTTTCCCGCTCATACCTTCTCTTTGCGTTGCCCCACCCTCCACCCGGTCTTGGCGGAGGGTGGGGGTTTCTCTCGGCGACAAGGGTGCGCAACCCCCTGGCGTCGGCCGTGGACGCTTTCGGGCTAGAATAGAGAAGTTGTTTTTGAAATCAGTCCGTGCGCGGATTCCCGCGCTGGAGGGTGCTTGGCGACAGCGGAAGGAGTGAT
>DASYVL010000009.1 GCA_035937135.1 Terriglobales bacterium | reverse complement strand
ATCTGTGCGAAGCCGCCAGCGGCACGCCAAAGTCGGTGACGCCGTGCCGGCTGGGATTCAGGCCGGTGAGGATGCTGGCGTGCGAGGTGTTGGTGATGGGGCTGGGAGTGAAGGCGCGGGAAAAGCGCACGCCGTCGTGGCACAGGCGGTCGAGAGCGGGCGTGCGGATGCTGGAGTCGCCATAACATCCCACGTGATCGGCGCGCAGCGTGTCTATGGTAATGAGGAAGACGTCGGGGGCGGAGGAGGGCTGGGCAGCGAGGGCAGCGACCGGGAGCAGGAGGAAAATCAGCAAGAGCAGGCCGCGGAGTCGCATCACTCCGCCAGCCTAGCACAGGCGCCGGGAGCGAAAAACCTCGGAGGCCGGTCTCAAGTATAATTTTGGGCTGAATGAATCTTCGCTTTCGATTCCTTTGTGCGACTCCCGTCTTTGCCCTCCTGCTGGCCCCTACCGCAGGTCATGCGGCCGCGCCGCCACCTGCCATCAACGTGGTTGTCATCACCATCGACACGCTGCGCGCCGACCACCTGGGCTGCTACGGATACAAGGCGGCCGAGACCCCCAACCTCGATCAATTGGCGGCCGAAGGCGTGCGCTTCGAGCGCGCGTACACGCCGGTGCCCATCACCCTGCCGTCCCATGCGGTGATCTTCACCGGGACCTACCCCATGTACAGCGGCATGCACGACTTCAGCGGCAACAACCTGAACCCACAGCAGCCGACGCTGGCCTCCATCCTCAAGCAGAACGGTTACGCCACAGGGGCGGTGCTGGGCTCGGCGGTACTCGATTCGCGCTTCGGGCTGAACCAGGGCTTCGACTTCTATTACGACCACTTCGACTTCAGCCGCTTGCAGGAAGCCAACCTGGACGAGATGGAGCGCCCGGGCAACGTAGTGGCGGACGAGGCGCTGAAGTGGCTGAAGGAACACGCGCAGAAGAAGTTCTTCCTGTGGATGCACCTGTACGATCCGCATCACCCCTACACTCCGCCGGCGCCCTACAGCGAGCGACACAAATCGCAGCCCTATGACGGAGAGATCGCCTTCGCCGACGAACAGGTCGGCCGAGTGGTGCGCTTCCTCAAAGCTCAGAACATCTACCAACGGACGCTGATTGTCGTGACCGGAGACCACGGCGAGGGCCTGGGCGAGCACGGAGAGAAGACGCACGGCTTTTTCATCTATGACTCGACCCTGCACGTGCCCCTCATCCTGAAACTGCCAGTCGGCCAAAACGCCCGTCCCGCAAGGGTTTCCACGGACGTCAGCACGGTGGACCTGCTGCCCACGGTGCTCGACGCGCTGCACCTCGCGCCGCCCGCGCAGGTCCAGGGAAGAAGCCTGCTGCCGCTGCTGAAAGCAAGGGGCGCCGGCGAAGCGCTCTATTCCGAGTCCTTCCTGCCGCGACTGCACTTCAACTGGAGCGAGCTGCGCGGCTTGCAGGCGGGCAAGTATCACTTCATCGACGGGCCCAAGCCCGAGCTCTACGACTTGGAGAGCGATCCCAAGGAGTTGAAGAACCTGTACCCGGAGAGGCAGGCGGTGGCGGCGGAGCTGCGAGGACGGCTGGCTGCGCTCATCCAGAAGTACACCCCGGAGCAGGAGCTGGCGCAGAAGACGGGGCTCGACCCGCGGCTGGCGGAGCGGCTGAAGTCGCTGGGCTACGCGGCGGTGGCGGGCGGCGGCAACCCCACCATCAGCAACCGCGAGTTGGCGAACCCCAAGGACCGCATCGAGGTCTATGAGCTGGTGTCGGAGGCCATCGCCGACAGCCAGCACGGGCGCTACGATCCCTCCGTCGAGAAGCTGCGAACGGCGCTCAAGACGGACAAGGACTCCACGCCCATCCACTAC
>DASYVL010000008.1 GCA_035937135.1 Terriglobales bacterium | reverse complement strand
AGGAAGGCGCTCTGGTGATGGTCGAACCACCAGGTCAGCTTGGGAGAGGTGGAGTACTTGAAGTCCACGATAGCGTTCTCCTCGCCGTCGAACTTGCTTTCATCGAAGAGCGCGCCCGCGCGGTGCGCCAGTCCGGTGAAGACGAACTCCGCCCCGTCGCGGATGCGCTCCCGGTAGAAGCGCGCGAACAGCGCGGCCGAGCACGCCCCGTCGAAACACTTATCGTGGAAGAAGATTCGAACCCTCACCCGGCCCCCGTGGAAAAACATTAAGGATGGGCGTGCGTTGCACTTCTGTCAAGACGCCCCAGAAAAAAGAAAAAGCGGGAAGTTTCCTTCCCGCCTCTTATGAATCCGCCGTAAAACTTCGTTTAGGCGTTGGCCTGCTTCTCCGCCATGTCGCCGATGAAGGGCAGCTTCCACATCTGGTTCTGGTAGGCCTTCACCATGAGCAGGATCCACACCACCACCGCGCCCAGCCAGAGCACCATCCAGAGCAGGAAGGCGATGATGCCGCCCACCACGGGGACCATTGCCAGGACGAAGCTCAGGATCATCAGCACGATGAAGCACACAATGTACGCGGCCCAGAAAAACAAGCACTGGAAGCAGTGGAAACGGATGAATTTGTTCTTGTTGTAGGGCTCGATCAGCAGGAACACGATTGCCAGGATGCCGATCAGGTACACCAGCAGGCCGGCGACGTTGTCGGTCAATCCTCCCCCACCGGGAGCCGGCGCCGGGGGCGTGGATCCGCCCGACTGGCCTGCTTCCTTCCCGCACGCCGCACACGGGGCGGCGGTGTCGGTCATCTGCGCACCACACGAAGGACAGAAACGCGGCATGTTGCCTCCTAAGGTTTTCCCGAGAATGCGGCGCGACTGCGGTACTCCTGCCGCAATTGTTGCGCGGACAGTATCAAAATCCAGCCTGCAAAGCAAAGAAAACCGCCCGGCCCACCTCAGCCGGCGCGGTGGGCATTCTTCTTCCGGCAGTCCTCGCAGATGCCGTAGATCTGGAAGGTATGGCGGGTGGTCTCGTAGTGATGCTTGCGCCCGATCTCCTGCTCCAGCTTGTCTACCTCGGGAGAGAAGAACTCCACCGACCCGCCGCACTCCGTGCACACCATGTGATGATGGCTGCGCCGGTTGTACTGGTGTTCAAAGCGCGCGATGCCGTCGTGGAAGGCCACGGCGCTCGCCAGCCCGCACTCCGCGAACAGCTTCAGCGTGCGATACACCGTGGTGAAGCCGATCTTCGGGTCTTTCTTGCGGGTCAGGCGGTAGAGCTCGTCGGTGGAGAGGTGCTCGCGCGTCTCCAGAAAGGTGTGCAGGATGGTGTCGCGCTGCCCGGTATGCTTCAGGCCCACTTTCTTCAGGTGGCGGTGGAAGATGTCCTGGGCGTCGCGCAGGGCTTCGCGCGAGATTGAGGGCCGATCGTCAATGCGCTTCTGCAGCATCCTGCTCCCCGGTGTTGCCCATCCCCGCCGGCGCGATGGCGCCGCCCGCGCCAGCATGATAGCGGCTCCGGGCAAGGCAAGTCATTTCATAAATTGCAGCGCGGGCGCGTGCATCGGCGGCCCTCACTTCGAGATCCCGGCGCCAGCGGAGCCCGGGCGCAGGGCCCGCAAGTAGAGTACTAACTGCCAGCGCTGCGGCTCCGGCAGCCGTCCCCAGGAGGGCATCCCCCGCCGCGGATTGCCGTTCGAGATCTTCCAGAACAACACACCGTCGCTCTGCTCCTGCACCACCGGCAGCAGCAGATCGGCGGCGCGCTTGCCGCCTTGGCCGTCGCCCCGATGGCACTCCGCGCAGTGGCGGACAAAAAGTTTGCGGCCGCCGCCCACGATCTCCGGCGTCCCCGGCAGCGGATTGCTGCGGGCCGCGGCCTCCCGGGACGGCTGCCAGCGGCCGTCGGGATGGTAGTCGGCACCCTGCGCTCCGAACGCCGCCAGGATTCCGCCTCCCAATAGCACAATGGCCGCCAGGGCTCTCATTGCTTTCTCCGGAACAGCGCGCTGACCTTGTCGCGGAAGCCCCGCACCTCATAGCTGTAGCCAAACCGCAGCAGCACTGGCGCGCTGTTGGAGGTGAACCCGAAGCCGGTCGAGAAGCGCAGCGTGGTGCTGTCGCTCACCTGCCAGGAGATGGCCGGCGCCAGGTAATGCGCCGTCTGCTTCAGGCCGAAGTTCCGGCTGTCACCCAGGCTACCGTAGAGCTCCAGCCCAGCCACGAAGTTCTCCCGGCACAGCCGGCAGTTCTTGGAAGAGGCCAGACTGGCCAGCGGGCGCGAGACCCCCAGCGCGTATCCAAACTCGAATCCCTCGTTGGCCGAGAGGTTCTTCTCCACGAGGAAGTTCTCCGAAACGTTCCAGCCCTTCACCTGGCTGGAAAGGATCAGCTTGGCCTCCAGCTCATGGACGTGCTCGCGGCGCAGCTCGGCGTTCGACTCCGTGGCAGGCCCCGCGTGGCCCACCACTTCCTTCTTGATCCGGCTTCCTTCGTTGATGTTCTCGTACTCGAAGTAGAGGACGGGATTGACGCGGTGCTGGCGGGCCAGCGGGCGCCAGCGGTTCTCCAGGCGCCAGCCGGTGAAGATGGTGCTGTCGCTGAGCGTCTTCTGCCCTTCCAGGTAGAGCTCCGCCGTCCACCACGCCTTCACGCCGTACTCGATCTCCGTGTAGGGGGCGGCGTAGGCGGGCTGGCCGTTGCCCCGCACGCCGGTGGTGTTGAAGACGCTGATCTCAAGATTCCCGGGCTCTTCCATGTGGTCGTCGTAGGTCACGAAGTACGGGGACTCCTGCCCGCTTGCCGGCGCTGAGAGCAGCAGCGCCAGCAGGAGCAATCCAAGACGGGCGGCTGAGCCTCTGTGCCTCGTATTGAAAATGAAATTGAATTTCATTTTCATAACATTAAGGCTGGGTTCCCCGCCCTGTCAAGCAGAACGTACAATCCCTTCCGCCATGACCCCCGCCGCTTCTACCCCCGGCGCACGCCGTCCTCGCTGGCGCCGCCCCATCGCCGCCGCCTTCCTCCTCCTGCTGCTCGCTGTTCTGGGCGTCGCTGCGTGGTTCTACTGCGCCGTCCAGCGTGCCCTTCCCCAGCTCGACGGTTCCCTCGCCCTTCCCGGCCTGCGCGACCGGGTGACCGTGGTCCGCGACACCCACGGCGTCCCCCACATCTCCGCTTCTTCCCTCGACGACCTGCTCTTTGCCCAGGGCTGCGTCACTGCCCAGGACCGCCTCTGGCAGATGGACGCCACCCGCCGCTTCGCCTCGGGCGAACTCTCCGAGATCCTGGGCCAGGACTTCCTGCGCCTCGACCGCCAGCAGCGCATCCTGCAGCTCCGCTTCGTGGCAGAGCGCCTGGATCGCGGCCTCTCTCCCGCCGACCGCGCCGAGCTCGAAGCCTATGCCAGCGGCGTGAACGCCTACATTGACACCCACGGCGACGCGCTTCCCCTGGAGTTCCGCGTGTTGCGCTACAAGCCCCGCCCGTGGACGGTGAAAGATTCGCTCCTGGTCACGCTCTCCATGAGCGAGGCGCTGAATCACGGCGGGTATCGCGCCGAACTCTCGCGCGAGGCCATCCTGGCCAAGCTCGGCCCTGAGTTGACCGCGGACCTCTATCCCAGCACCTCCGGGCGCGACCATCCGCCCACGGCCGTGGCTCCAACCAGCCCATCGCCTTCCCCTGCGCCCCGCGCCGGGAAAGCAGCGCCGGGCCCCGGCGGATTCCTCTCCGCCGTGAGCGCCGGCGAATTGTTTCCGGAGCCCTTGCAGCCCGGCTCGAATAACTGGGTGATTTCGGGCGCGCACACCGCCTCCGGCAAGCCGCTGCTTTCTAACGATATGCACCTGCCGCATCAGATCCCCGGTGTGTGGTACGAGGCTCATCTCACGCTGCGCGGCCCCGGCGCATCGGCCGCGGAGCTGGACGTCGCCGGCCTCACCCTTCCCGGCTACCCCTACGTCATCGCCGGGCACAACGCGCGCATCGCCTGGGGCTACACCAGCCTGATGCCGGACGTCGAGGACATCTACATCGAGCAGTTCAACGCCCAGGGCGAGTACCAGACTCCCGAGGGCTGGAAGCCGCCGGAGCGTCGGCAGGAGGTCATCCACGTCCGCAGCGCGCCTGACGTGACGCTCGACGTGCTGCTCACCCGCCACGGCCCCATCATCACCGAGTTGGTCCCGGGCGAGACCCGCCGCCTGGTCCTGCACTGGACCATCTATGACTTCGATTCCAGCGGGACATCCTTCCTCGCCCTGAACCGGGCGAGCAACTGGCAGGAGTTCCGCCAGGCTTTCTCCAGCTATGTGTCCCCGCCGCTCAACGTGGTGTACGCCGACGTGGACGGGCACATCGGCTACCAGGCGGTGGGACGCCTGCCCATCCGCGCTGCCGGCGACGGCACCCTGCCCGTCCCCGGCGAGGACAACGCCCACGAATGGACCGGCTCCGTTCCTTTCGAATCCTTGCCCAGCGCCTTCGACCCGCCCTCGGGAATCCTGGCCACCGCTAACGGGCGCATCACGCCCGACGGGTATCCCAATGTGCTGGCCAGCCAATGGGCCGCGCCCTACCGCACCGAGCGCATCTACCAGTTACTGGATTCGGGGAAGAAGTTCACCGCCGCGGACATGCTGGCGGTGCAGACGGATATCTACTCTGCCTTCGACCACCTCTGCGCCCAGCATTTCGCCGCCGCGGTTCAGCGAACCTCCAGCGCTTCCCCGCGGGCGCGCGAGGCCGCCGAGCTGATGCGCGCCTGGGACGGAAGGCTTACGGTGGATTCCGTCGCCGCCACGCTGGTCACGCGCGCGCGCCGCAACCTCTGGCGCCTGCTGCTTCAGCCGCGCCTCGGACCCAGCGACGAGCGCGACTCTCTCCCCTCCAGCGTCGCCGTCACTGGCTGGCGCCAGTACAACTGGTTCTTGTCGCCGGTGGCGCTTGAGACCATCCTCACGGACCAGCCCCCGCGCTGGCTGCCGCAAAACTTCGCGGACTATGACCAGCTGTTGACGGCCGCCGTCGAGGCCACCGTTTCTGAGCCGCAGGCGCCTGAGGATCTCCGCAGCTGGCGCTATGGCGACCAGTATCCGCTGGAGTTCAACCACCCTATCTTCGGGCGCATTCCCCTGCTCGGGCGTTGGACCGGACCGGGACTCAGACCGCAATCCGGCGGCGGCACCACCGTCAAGCAGGTGGGCCGCAGCTTCGGCCCCTCCCAGCGCTTGACCGTGGACCTCGCCTCGCTCGACGCCTCCACCCTCAACCTGGTCACCGGCGAGAGCGGCCAGCTCGGCAGCCCCTACTACATGGACCAGTTCCCCGCCTGGTACGAAGGCTGGACGTTCGCGCTTCCCTTCTCCGCGAGTGCGGTGGAGAAATCACACGCACACGCATTGATTCTGGAACCCGCGAAGTAGCCGCGGGCGCTCGCGCTGACCAAGGTTGTGGTTCTGAGCGAAGCGAAGGACCGAATCTGTTGGTGGGATTTCGGGACGAGGCGGCGCTAGTCGACCGTCTTCACGTCCCAGGCCTTGCCGACGATGTCCACCGGCGCGGGCAGCTTCTCGGTGCTGGTGGAGCTATCGTAGATGCGCAGCTCGCCGCCCTCGGCCACGTAGACGATGGTGCGCCCGCTGATGGCTTGCATGCCGGTGACCTCGCCCTTGGGCGTACCGATCACCGCCGTGCCGGCGCCGCCGTTGTAGATTGAGAGACAGCCTTCCGCGACGTTGCTGCACGCCCTCGCCCCCACGAACACCCGGCCGTTGCTGATGGCCATGGTGGTGTGATAGCCGTCGTTGATGACTACGCCCGACTTGGTCACCGCCAGGCCGGCAGTGTTCAGGACGTCCAGGCGTCCGCCGCCCGTGCCCGCGGTCACCGTCCCGGCCACGTAGAGGTTGCTTCCGTCGAGCAGTCCGATGGTGGCCGCCGACACCGGCGTATTCGTGCCCAGGGCAGGGACGCCGCCCAGGTTATCCAGCTCGGTAACGCTGGCGGTGGTGCCGCCGCACTCCGGCCCGCAGTTCATGATGTAAGCCTTGCTGCTGTCGCTGGAGAAGACGCCCCACGCCGGCCGGTCGAAGCCGCCCACCACGGTCACCGCCTTGGTGGCCGTATCAATGACGGTCACTGAATTCGAGTTGTCGCTGAAGACCAGCAGCTTGGCGCCGCTCGGTCCCAGCACCAGCCGCCGCGCCAGCGGGACGTCCACCGAAGTGTTGGTGGTGGCGGTGTAGTCCACGAAGGACACCACTCCCAGCGGCGTTCCGGTAGTCAAGGGCGCGTTGCGGATGGCGGCATACGCCTTCGTCCCGTCCGAAGTGACGGCCAGGGAATCGGTATAGCCCGGCAGGGTCGCGGTCGCGATCCCCGCCTCTGTGGCGTTGTCCACCCTCAGGAGGACGTTGCCGCCGGCATTGAAGACCATCGTGAACCCTTTGTTCCCCGAGACCACCATGGTCTGGGGGCTGGAGCCGCTGACGAAGGAGTGGGTGTTCAACACGTCGCTCGTCGCATTCACGATCTGAACGCTGCCGGTGAACTCGTTGCTCACGAAGGCCCGGTTGGTCAGCTGGCTGGTCGTCGGAGCGCTGGTGCTCGTGCCCGAACTGCTGCCGCCGCAGGACGCCAGGAAAAGGACACCGGCGGCGATGGCCGCAACCCCAAAGACGGTTCGCTTCAAGCTCGCTGCTCCATCAATCGGTAGGATAGCTGCATGAAAACGCTGATTATAGCAGAGACCCAGTGGCATTTTCCCCGTCCGAACTGACAACCGCCCGCGCCTTTCTGTATTCTTGCGAGGATGGCGCTCGACTTCCTTACCCGCCTGCAACAAGGACCGCTGCTGGCCGACGGGGCCATGGGCACCGAACTCTATGCCCGCGGCATCTTCATCAACCGTTGCTATGACGAGCTCAACCTCTCCCAGCCCGACCTGGTCTGCGAGGTCCATCGCGCCTACCTGCAGGCCGGCGCCGAGATCATTGAGACCAACACCTTCGGCTCCAACTCCTTCCGCTTGGCGCGCCACGGATTCGCCGACCGGGTCGCCGAGATCAATCTCGCCGGCGTCCGCCTGGCCCGCCAGGTGGCGCGAAGCGAAGCGGAGAAGAAGGCGCTCAACGTTTTTGTGGCGGGCTCGGTGGGCCCGCTCGGCGTCCGCATCGAGCCCTTGGGCAAGACCTCGCTCGAGGAGGCTCGCGCTGCCTTCCGCGAACAGATCGCGGCGCTGGCCGAGGGCGGCGTGGACTTGATCATGCTCGAGACCTTCGGCTACCTCGAGGAACTTCATCAGGCGCTGCTGGCCGCCCGTGAGGTCGACCCTAAGCTCGCGGTGGTCGCCCAGGTCACCATCGACGAGGACGGCATCTGCCTGGACGGCTCCGTGCCTGAGACCTTCGGCGCCAAGATCGCGGACTGGGGCGCGGACGTCGTGGGCTGCAACTGCAGCGTCGGTCCCGTGGCCATGCTGGAGGCGCTGGAGCGCGTGGCCGCGGTCACCTCCCTGCCCCTCGCCGCGCAGCCCAACGCCGGCATGCCGCGCGACGTCGAGGGACGCAACCTCTACCTCTGCTCCCCGGAGTACATGGCCAGCTACGCCCGCAAGTTCACCGCCGCCGGCATCCGGCTGGTGGGCGGATGCTGCGGCACCACTCCCGAGCACATCCGCGCCATGAAGGCGGCGCTGCGCTCCGGCGAGGCCCGCGCTACCCGCTTTCAAGTGGTCACGACCCCCAAGAAGGAAGCACCCGTCGCTCCGCCGCCGCTGGCCCAGCGCTCGCGCATGGGCGCCCGGCTGGCCGCGGGAGAATTCGTCACCCTGGTGGAGATCGTTCCCCCCAAGGGCACAGACGCCGCCCGCGAGATCGAGGGCGCGCGCTTTCTGAAGTCGGTGGGCGTGGATGCCATCAACATCCCCGAAAGCCCGCGGGCCTCCGCCCGCCTGAGCGCTCAGGTGCTGGCCATCCTCACCCAGCAGCAGGTGGGCATCGAGGCGGTGCTGCACTACGTCTGCCGCGACCGCAACGTGCTTAGCATCCAGTCCGACCTGCTGGGCGCCTCCGCCATCGGCATCCGCAACCTCATCTGCATCACCGGCGACCCGCCCAAGCTGGGCAATTACCCGGACGCCACCGCCGTCTTCGACATCGACGCCATCGGCCTGGTCAACGTGGTCCGCAACCTGAATCAGGGGATGGATATCGGCGGCAACGCCATGGGCGCCTCCACCGGCTTCGTCATCGGCGTGGGCGCCAATCCCGGCCTCTCCAACATCGACGAGGAAGTCCGCCGCTTCCAGTACAAGGTGGAGGCGGGCGCTGAATTCGCCGTCACCCAGCCCGTCTTCGATATCAGCCTGCTGGAGCGGTTCCTCCAGCGTGTCGAGCACTGCCGCATTCCCATCCTCGCCGGCATCTGGCCCCTGGTGAGCGTGCGCAACGCCGAGTTCATGAAGAACGAGCTGCGGGTCTCGGTACCCGATTCCATTTTGGAACGCATGGGGCGCGCCGCGAATGTCGAAGCCTCCCGCGCCGAAGGCGTGGCCATCGCCCGCGAGATGTTACTCGCCGTCCGCGGCCTGGTGCAGGGAGCGCAGGTCAGCGCGCCGCTCGGTCGCTACGCCGCCGCCGTGGACGTGCTGGAGGCGCTCGGCTCCACCCAGGGTGCGCGTTAGCCTGCTTCCTTCCTGTGGAAAAATACCCCCTGGGACTCGGCGCGATCGGCAGTAAAATACGTCGTCACGGAGCGAATCTTTGCCCAAGTTCGAAGAGAGCCTCTCCCGCCTGGAAAAGATCGTGGACGAGCTGGAGAAGGGCGACATCCCGCTCGACAAGGCGCTGGCCCTCTTCGAGGAAGGCATCCATCTCTCCGGCTCCTGCCGCAAGGAGCTGGATGCGGCCGAGGGCAAGGTGGAGATCCTGCTCAAGCAGAACGGAAAACTTCAGGCCGAGGCGTTTGAGGGAGCCGGCGAGAAATCCGGCTCTTCAAAGAAGAAATAGGGCCGGGCATGCCTCCGGATTCTCCGGAGCCCTTCCCCTGCGCCGCGCACGGCATAATGCGGGGCGCTCGACGACGGAGGGTTTCCCCATGCTGCCACTGACCGCCGTGGTCGTGCAGAGCGACCCTGAATCCGCGGCCGCTCTCGCTGCCTCCCTGCTCCGCCACTTCCACACCGTGCGCATCGCCGGCTCGCTCGAGGAAGTCCGCGCCGCCATCCCTCGCCACCGCGCCGAGTTCGTCATCGTGGACTTGGAACTCGTCGGCGTCGCCGACGTCCAGCAACTGCGCCGCGACTTCACTTCCCTCTCCATCGTCTGCACTCACCGCCTGCCCGACGAGAAGCTCTGGACCTCCGCGGTGGCCGCCGGGGCCCTGGACTGCTGCCACGTCTCCGACGTCCGCAGCATCGTGCTCGCCGCCATGCGTAATCCCCAGGCCTCCCGCCCCGGCGCCGCCTAGCGGCACCGTCTCGCCGGCAACCGCTGCGCAGCCCTGTCATCCTGAGCCCGCGCGCGAACGAAGGACCTTGCGTTTGATTTTGATTGTCATCCTGAGCGAGGCCGGAGCATAGGCGACGGCCGAATCGAAGGACCCCTACACTGACCGCGGCGTAAAGACGCCGCCAGGGCATTCTCCCTGCGCAGGCGCCCTGTCATCCTGAGCCCGCCTGGGCGGGCGAAGGACCTTGCGTTTCGCCTTGCAACGGAACGCCGAACCGAATTGTTATACTCACCCCTGGATGCTCCCCGACGCCCTCGAATCCGACCGCCAGCGCATGGACGAAGCCCTGGAGCGACTACTTCCGCCAGCAACCCAGGACCCGACCTCCATCCATCGCGCCATGCGGCACAGCGTCTTCGCCGGCGGCAAGCGCCTGCGCCCCATCCTGGCCATGGAGGCGGCGCGTCTCATCGCCGGCTCGCTTCCCCCGGGGATCGAAGAATTGGGCTGCGCCCTGGAGATGCTGCACACCTACTCGCTGGTCCACGACGATCTGCCCGCCCTCGATAACGACGACCTGCGCCGCGGCCAGCCCACCTGCCACAAGGTCTTCGGCGAGGCCACCGCCATCCTGGCCGGCGATGCCTTGCAGACCCTCGCCTACCAGACGCTCTCCCGCCTGCACTGCCCGCCCGAGGCACGGGTGCGCGTCATCGAAGAGATTGCCGTCGGCACGGGCACCATCGAGGGCATGATCGGCGGCCAGGTCATGGACCTGGAAGCCGAGCGCACCCGCCCCGACTCGAAGACGCTCGAGCACATCCACCGCGCGAAGACCGGCGCGCTCATCACCGCCAGCGCAGTTAGCGGCGGGATCTATGCTGGCGCCTCCGCGGAGCAGGCCGAGAAGCTGCGCTGCTTCGGCCGCGCCGTCGGCCTCGCCTTCCAGATCGCCGACGATGTTCTCGACGTCACCCAGACCTCCGAGCAACTGGGCAAGACCGCCGGCAAGGACACGGCCACCGAGAAGGCCACCTACCCCGCGCTCTTCGGCGTGGAGGACTCCCTGAAGAAGGCGGATGCGCTGGTCGATTCCGGCTGCGCCGCGCTCGATTCCTTCGGCCCGGGCGCCGAGACGCTCAAGGCGCTGGCGCACTTCCTGGTCGAGCGTAAGAAATGAGCGCTGCTCTCGACATCCTGGCCATTGCCGCCCACCGAGACGACGTGGAACAGACCTGCGGCGGCACGCTCCTCAAGATGGCCGAACACGGCCACCGCACCGGCATCCTCGACCTCACCCAGGGCGAGATGGGCACGCGCGGCACCGCCGAAGAGCGCGCTGCTGAGGCCGCCGACGCCGCCCGCATCCTGAAGGTGAGCTGGCGTACCGTGCTCGACATCCCAGACGGCCGCGTGGAGAACACCTGGGAGAACCGCTTGAAGGTCGCCCGCGTCATCCGCGCGCGTCATCCGCGCGTAGTCATCCTGCCCTACTGGAAGGGCCGCCACCCCGACCATTACACGACGTCCATCCTGGGGTACGAAGCTTGTTTCTTGGCAGGATTATCAAAGCTTGTCATCCTGAGCGAAGCCCAAGCGAAAGCGCAGGGCGGAGTCGAAGGACCCCTACCCCCTCACAGACCATTCAAGATCATCTACGCCAGCCTCTACCACGACGTCCGCCCCGCCTTTGTAGTGGACATCACCGCGCAATTCGAGGCGCGCCTCCAGTCCATCCTCGCCTACAAGTCTCAATTCACCGACCAGGAGGCCGGCCGCAACGACTTCCCCGCCTACGACGACATCCGCAGCCGCGTCGAAGCCATGGCCCGCTTCTACGGCATGCTCGCCGGGGTGAAGTACGCCGAGCCCTTCGTGCAGAAAGAGGTTGGCCTGGTGGACGACCTCACCGCCATCCCGGTGAAATCCATCTAGCGGGTTCATGCGATGTTGGTGTCTGGGTGGGAGAGCGGGGCTTTAGCAGCCCATCCACGTAGTACACGCCCGTCCAGTACAAAGCGCGGCCCAGGTAGGTTCGAGCCATGCGGAAGTAGCGCACGTCGCCGTAGTCGAGCCCTCGGTCATGTTCTGCCAGCACCGCGGCCGGGTCGAAGACGCGACCATGCAGTTGCGCCAAAAGTTCGATTCCCTGGTGGAGTTGGGCGGGCGCATCCTGGAACTCCATCGCCGAGGCCTGAGCGAAGGCGAGATTGCCCGGGCCCTGCCGGGAAGCGACCTCCTCTGGCGGCTATGGACGGCGGGCGACTTCTCCAAGCGCAACTTCGTGCGCGCATTCCTGTTGCCGCCGCAGCCGCCGGCCAGACCGCGACTCTAGCGCGTCGCTTCTACGCTGCCCTTTCCGGTATGCTCTCTCTCTGATTCCGACCGGAGGACTGGCGATGAACCCCGCGCAAACCGCCGAATGGCAGGACCTGGGCCCGGCAAAGGACTTTGAGCAGAAGCCCGTGACCGAGGTCCATCTGGGTAAGACCGCGGTGGCCATCACCTGCCGCAACGGCGAGTTCGGCGCCATCTCCGGCGTTTGCAATCACGTGGGAGGCCCGCTGGGGCAAGGCACTCTGGACGGCGACTACGTGGTCTGTCCCTGGCACCACTATAAGTTCCACTGGCGGACCGGCGAAGGCGAGCCCGGCTTCGAAGCCGACCGAGTGCCCAGCTACGAAGTCCGCGTGGAGGGCGGACGTCTCCTGCTGCGCACCAAGCCCGTGACCCCGCGTCACAAGCTGCCGCATGACCCACACCCTCTGGCCCGCCCCATCCGGCGCGAAGAAGGCCCGGTGCGCGTGGTGGGCATCTCCGCCACCGTCATGGACCGCCAGTTTCCCCGGGTCTCGACCTCCGAACTCTTGCTCCAGGCCGCGCTCGACCACGCCGAGAAAGAGCTGGGCTGCGGCACCCGTCTGCTGAAGCTCGACAGCCTCAAGTTCCGCAACTGCGAGGGCTATTACTCCAAGAGCGCCCACGCCTGCACCTGGCCCTGCTCCATCACTCAGATGGATCCTGCGGACCAGATGGACCAGGTGTACGAGGCCCTGGTGCACTGGGCGGACGTGGTGCTCGTGACCACGCCCATCCGCTGGGGCTCCGCCAGCTCCCTGTACTACAAGATGGCGGAGCGGCTGAACTGCGTACAGAACCAGATCACCATCCGCGACAACGCGCTCATCCGCAACAAGGTCGCCGCCTTCCTCATCATCGGAGGGCAGGACAACATCCAGTCGGTCGTCGGGCAGTTGCTGGGCTTCTTCTCCGAGCTGGGCTTCCACTTCCCGCAGTTCCCCTACATCGCGCATTCGCGGGGCTGGTCGGCGGAGGACATGGAGAACAACGTGACCTTCGTCGAGCACAGCGAGGAGCTGCGCTCGGGCGCCCGCGATCTGACCCGCCGTGCCGTGGAGCTCGCCCAGAGGCTCATCGCCCAGGGCGAGGGCTCCGCAAAGGTGAGCCGCCCGGGACGGAAGGCCTGCAGGATGGCTGAGGAAAGTGCTTCCTGAAACTCGCTACAGCTTCAGCGCCACCGCAACCCCATCGCGCAGCGGCAGGACGGTGGTGAACACCTCCTTCGACCCGTAGAGCAGGCTGTTGAACTCTTTGATGGCTTCGGTAGTCTTCTCGCCCTTCTCTGCCGCGGCGACGCGGCCGCTCCACAGCGCGTTATCCGTGATGAACAGTCCGCCCTTGCGCACCCGGGGGACGGCCAGGCGGAAGACCTTGGGATAGTCTTCCTTGTCCACGTCATTGAAGATGATGTCGAACGCCTCCGGCTTCTCCTCCGAGAGCAGCTCCAGCGCGTCGCCCACGCGGATCTGGATCCTGTCGGCCACGCCGGCGCTCTCGAAGTTGCGTCGGGCGCTCTCGGCGTTCTTGGGGTTGCCGTCGGTGTAGATCACGCGCCCGCCCGCGCCCACCGCCCGCGCCCACCAGATGGTGGAGTAGCCGATGGCCGAGCCCATCTCGAAGACGGTGCGCGCGCCCATCAGCCGCGCCAGTTGGAAGAACACGCGCCCCACCGCCGGACCCACGATGGGGATCTTGCGCCGCGCGGCCTCTTCCTCCATCGCGCTCAGGATCTCGTCGCGCTCCGGCAGCAGGCCGTAGAGATACTTCTCCACCGGCTCGGTGGTGATCCCACCCATCATCCAGTACGCGCGCAGGTCGTCAGTCATGTCTTGTGATCCTCAACTCGGCAATCGCAAATCGAAAATCGGCAATCACCCGACGGTCTTCCCCGGCGTCATCTCCACCACCTCGACGCCCATATCCGCCACCAGCTTTTGCAACTCCGCGGGCCGCCCGGTGAGCGCCGGGAACGTTCCCCAGTGCATGGGGATAACAACCCTGGGCTTGAGCAGGCCGCAGGCGTAGGCGGCCTCGCGCGGCGACATGGTGAACAGGTCGCCGATGGGCAGCATCACGACCTCCGGCCGGTAGAGCTCGTGGATGATGTGCATGTCGCCGAAGACGTTGGTGTCGCCCGAGTGGTAGAGCTTGAACCCGTTCTCGAACTCCAGCACGTAGCCGCAAGCCTCGCCGCCGTAAATGATGGAGCCGTCGTCTTCCTGGATGCCGCAGGAGTGGTCGGCGTGCACCATGGTCACCCGCACATCGCCCAGCGTCTGCGACCCGCCCTTGTTCATGGGCGCGATCTGCTTCGCGCCCTTCTTCTGCATCCAGGCGCAGAGCTCGTAGATCCCCACCACCACCGGGTTGTGCTCCCGCGCGATGGCCACCGCGTCCGCGATGTGGTCAAAGTGCCCGTGCGTGCACAGCAGCACGTCGGCTTTCTGGACCTGCTTGTGTTCCTGCGGACAGGAGGGATTCTCCTTGAGCCAGGGATCGATGTAGATCACCCGGCCGCCGGGCGTCTCCACTCGGAAGCACGAGTGTCCCAGCCACGTTAGCTTCACGCCCTGCAGGTTCATGGATTCTCCGTCCAGGCGCGCCATCCACCGATGAGCGAGATGGCGTTCTTGAATCCCATCTTCTTCAGCATCCACGCGGCGAGCGCCGAGCGGTTGCCGCCACCGCAGTAGAGGACGACCTTCTTCCCCTTGTCGGTGGTGACCTGGTCGATCTGCAGCTCCAGGATGCCGCGCGGGATGGGCGCGGCGCCGGGGATCATGCCCTTGGCCTGCTCCTCGCGTTCGCGCACGTCCACCAGCGCGAAGTCCTCGCCCGCCTGCTGCATGCGCTTCAGTTCGGCGACGTCGATCTCCTGGATCTCTTTCTTGGCTTCGTTGCACAGCTGCTGGAACTCGGGCATGGGCATGGATGGAAACCTCCGCGCGGGGTCGAGCTTTGGATTCTAGCCGCCGCTCCCTCGCTTGTCATCCCGAACCAAGAAAGCTCGCAACCGTATGATTTCATGCGTCCTCCGGGCGTCGGCCCACATCTACTCTTCCATGACCCCTGTTATCATGGGCGGCTTGGCTCCAATGAACGCTCCAGCAGCCCCTCCCACAACCTTGTCGAACGTCGAGGCCTTCCTGCTCGAGGTGGTCGAGATCACCAACGCCACGCTCGACCTCGACACCCTGCTGGCCGGCATCGCCCAGGCCACCCGCCGAGTCATCGACTACGAGATCTTCTCCATCCTTCTTTTGAACGAAAAGACCCAGGAACTGCGCATGCGCTTCGAGATCGGCCATTCGCAGGAGGTCGCCGAGCGCCTGCGCATCAAGGTGGGAAAAGGCATCACCGGGCAGGCGGTGGAGCGCCGCGAGGCGATGCTGGTGAACGACGTCAGCAAGGAGCCCAACTACGTCAACGCGCATGCCTCGGTGCGCTCCGAGCTGGCCGTGCCCATGATCGTGAAGAAGCGGGTCGTCGGCGTACTCGATCTGCAATCGCGCGAGCTCGGCTACTTCACCGAGGAGCACCGCCGGGTGCTCACGCTGCTGGCCGCGCGCATCGCCTCCGGCATCGAGAACGCCCGGCTGTACACCCGGGTCGCGCGCCAGGCGCAAACGCTCTCCGTGCTCAACGAGATCAGCCGCGAACTCACCTCCATCCTCGACCTGGACACCCTGCTGGCGCGCATCGGCGAGCTGCTCCACCAGCTCATCGACTACCACATGTTCGGCATCCTGCTGGTGGACGACGCCGGCAAGAACCTGGTGCACCGCTTCGCCGTGCGCTTCGACAAGAACGTGCAGATCAAGGACGTCATGCCCATCGGCGCCGGCCTGGTGGGCTACGCCGCTCAGCACAAGGAGGCGGTGCTGGTTCCCGACGTGTCCAAGGACCCTCGCTACGTGATGCTCAACCCCGAGTCGCGCTCCGAGCTCTGCGTCCCCATGATCCTGAAGGACCGAGTCATCGGCGTGCTCGATGTGGAGCACACCAAGCGCGGCTACTTCACCGAGTTTCACAAGCTTACCCTCACCACCCTGGCCGCGCAGGTGGCCGTGGCCATCGAGAACGCGCGCCTCTACCAGCGCATCAGCCAGCAGGAGCAGCGCCTGGAGCGCGACCTGGCCCGCGCCCGCGAGATCCAGTTACACCTGCTGCCGCCCTGCTGCCCCGTCCTGAAGAACGCGCAGATCGCCGCGCGCTACGCCCCCGCGCTGGCCATCGGAGGCGACCTCTACGACTTCCTCAACTACTCGGGGGACGTGATCGGGATCGCCGTGGGCGACGTCAGCGGTAAAGGCGCCCCGGCGGCGCTGTTTGCCGCGCTGGCCAGCGGCATGTTGCGCTCCACCGGGGCCAGCGAACCCTCGGCCGCCGAGATGCTCTCCGCCCTCAACCTGGCCCTGGCCGAGCGCAGCCTGGAAGCCCACTTCGTCTGCCTGCTTTACGCCCTGTGGGACGACGAGCAGCACACCATGCAGGTGGCCAACTCCGGCTTCCCGCGGCCCCTCTTCTGCCACGACGGCGCCATTACCGTGGTCGAGGCCCTGGGGCTGCCCCTGGGATTGTTCGACGACGCTCAGTACGACGAGCTCACCATGTCCGCCGCCCCCGGCGACGTCTTCGTGTTCTTCAGCGATGGCATCCTCGACGCCGCTGGCCCCGACGGCGAGCAGTTCGGACGCGCCCGCCTGGAGCGCCTGGTGGCCCAGACCTGGGCCGCTTCCGCCGAGGAGATCGCCGACTCCATCATCACCGCGGTCAATCAGCACTCCGTCGGCGCCGATCCCTTCGACGACCAGACCGTGGTCGTGCTGAAAGTCACCCATTGATTGGGTCATTGAGCCATTGAATCGTTGAGCCATTTGTCGTCGGCGTCAGCATTCGAGAGAATGACTTAATGACTCAATGACCCGATGACTCAATGACTCAATCTCTTCCCTTCCACTATCGCCGCTCCGCTCTGCACTGCGAGCAGGTCCCGCTCGCGCGTCTGGCCCACCGTTTTGGCACCCCCCTCTACGTCTACTCCCGCACGGCCATCGTCGAGCGCTACCGCGCCTTCGACCGCGCCGTCCGCTCCCAGCCCCACACCCTCTGTTATTCGGTGAAGGCCAACTCGAATCTCTCGCTGCTGCAGCTGCTGGCCGGGGAGGGCGCGGGATTCGATGTGGTCTCCGGAGGCGAGTTGGAGCGCGTGTTCGCGGCCGCGCCCCGCGCCGCCCGCCGCACCGTCTTTTCCGGCGTGGGCAAGACCACCGCCGAGATGGACCTCGCCCTGCGCGCCGGCATCCTGCTCTTTAATGTGGAGAGCGAAGCTGAACTGGAGCTCCTGGCTGCGCGCGCCACCCGCCTGCGAAAAAAGGCCCGCGTGGCGCTGCGCGTCAACCCGGACGTCAGGGCGGAGACCCATCCCTACATCGCCACCGGCCAGCGCCAGCACAAGTTCGGCGTGCCGATGATCCAGGCGCGGGCCCTCTACCGCCGCGCCGCCCAGGAAAAATATCTGGAGGTTGCCGGAGTCAGCGTCCACATCGGCTCCCAGATCCTCCGGCTCGCGCCCTTCTCCACGGCCATGCGCCGTGTGGCCGCCCTGGTCCGCTCCCTGCGCGCCGACGGCCACCACATCCGCTACGTGGACTCGGGCGGCGGGCTGGGCATCGAATACCGCCACTCCCATGTGGATGCGGGTGCCTCGCCCGCGCTCCCGGCCTACGCCCGCGCGATTCTCGGGCCACTCCGAGGCCTCAATGTCCACCTGCTGCTCGAACCGGGCCGTGCGCTGGTGGGCCCCGCCGGCCTGCTGCTCGCTCGCGTCCTGTACCGCAAGTCGAGCGGCCGCCGCCGCTTCCTGGTCCTCGACGCCGCCATGAACGACCTGATGCGCCCCGCCCTCTACGGCGCTTACCACGAGATTGTGCCGGCAGTGCTTGCCTCGCCCTCGAGAAACGAGAAACGCGCAACGAGAAGCTTCGACGTCGTCGGCCCCATCTGCGAAACCGGGGACATCTTCGCCCGAAACCGCCAGCTTTCCCCGCTCCAGGAAGGCGACCTGGTCGCCCTGCTCGACGCCGGCGCCTACGGCATGTCGCTGGCTTCGAACTACAACTCCCGCCCGCGTCCGGCGGAGGTCTTGGTCTCCGGCCGCTCCGCCCGCCTCATCCGCCGCCGCGAGACTGCGCGTGACCTGATGCGCCCGGAGCTAGCCTCCCATCCAAACCGCTAGGGTTTGGCGGCCTGGCGCTCGAAGACCACGCGCCCGCCCACCAGGGTCAGTTCCACCTTCACATCCTTGATTGCCTCGGGAGGGATCCGGAAGATGTCGTCGCTCAGAAGCACCATATCCGCCAGCTTGCCGGGCGTGATGGAACCTTTTTCCTTCTCCTGGAACTCGGCGTAGGCGGAGCCCAGGGTGTAGGCCTCGACCGCCTCAGCGACTGTGATCTTTTGCTCCGGCACCCAGCCCTGCGGATTCTTGCCGTCGAGCGTGGCGCGGGTGGCCGCAGCATAGAGGCCCAACATGGGATTGAGCGGCGCCACGTTCCAGTCCGTCCCGAAGGCCAGCCGCACGCTGTGGTCTAAGAACGTGCGGAAGGCGTAGGTGGTCTTGATGCGCTCCGGGCCGATGCGCTTTTCGGCCCAACGGCCATCGTCAATGGCGTGGTACGGCTGCATGGAAGCGATCACGCCCAGCTTGGCGAAGCGCTCGAAATCCTTGGTTGCCATGTGCTGGGCGTGCTCGATGCGGAAGCGCCGGTCGCGCTCCCCGTGCGCCTGCACCACGTCCTGAAACAGGTCGAGGATCATCGAGATGCCCTGGTCGCCGATGGCGTGGATGCAGAGCTGCAAGCCCGCTTCGTCCGCCTTCATCATCCGTCCGCGCATCGCGGCCAGGGGACGCATCTCGCTTGAGAGCAACCCGCGGCTCTTGGGAGCATCGTCATAGGGCTCGAAGAAGTAGGCGGTGGTCGAGCCCAATGACCCGTCGGCGTATCCCTTGACCGCTCCCATCCGCAGATAGGACGAACCGAAGGCGCGCCGCAGGCCGAGCTTGGCCTGGTCGTTCCACTGGGTCTCGAGCGGGGCGGCGTAGATGCGCGCGGTCAGCTCGCCCTTCTCCGTCAGCTCGCTGTACACGGCGATGTCGGCGTACTCCGGGTTCATGTCCTGCACGCTGGTCACGCCCAGCGACGCCGCATGCGCCAGCGCCCGTCTCACCACCTGCATCCGGCGCTCCGGCGTGAGCGGCGGGATGACCTTGTACACGTAGTCCATGGCCGCGTCTTTGAGCACGCCGGTGGGATTCCCCTGGGTGTCGCGGACGATGGTGCCGCCGGGCGGATCGGGCGTCTGCGCCGTCACGTGCGCCATGCGCAGGGCCACGGAGTTGGCTAGCGCCATGTGCCCATCGTAGCGGTTGATGAAGACCGGCGTGGTGGGCGTGACGGCATCGATCAGCTGCCGTGTGGGCAACTCCGCCGGGGTCCAGCGCTCGTGGTCCCAGTCGCCGCCCTGGATCCACTCTCCCTTGGGCGTGACCTTGGCGCGCTCGCCGACGCGGCGGGCCAGTTCTTCGGGCGTGTCCGCGTCCTTCAGGTCCACGTTGTCGAGTTGCATCCCGCCGCTGACAAAGTGGACATGAGCGTCGTTGAATCCCGGCAGCAGAAGTTTCCCGCCGGCATCGATCACCCGCGTCTGGGGGCCCTGCCAGACGGCGACTTCGGCGCTCGTGCCCACGGCCACGATGCGCTCGCCAAGAATAGCGACCGCCTCGGCCTCCGCCCTCGGCCGGCTCTTGTCCACCGTCCAGACCTTGGCGTGGATGATGACCAGGTCCGCCGCCGGCTTGGTCTGCCCGGCGGCCGTTCCCGCGAGCGCCGCCAGCATCCCTGCCAGCAGCAGAAGCGGTCGCGGCCAGCCCCGCCCCACGTTCTTGGAAAATTGTTCAGTTCTCATTATGTATCTGGGTGAAACCAATGGCTCGATGACTCAATCACCCAATGACCCAATCATCTCTCTCCCCACTTCAGTTTCCCTCGCAGCACATCGAAGAACGTGCGCTTGGGCTGGCGCAGCAGCTTCACCGCCTGCTGCGACTTGCGGCAAACCAGCCGGTCGCCGTCGTGGACGGGCATGCCCACCTGTCCATCCACGGTCAGGTAGGCCTTTTCCTGGATGCTCTTGACCACCACCACGATCTCCGCCGAGTCGCGCACCACCAGCGGCCGGTTGGTGAGGGCGTGGGAGGAGATGGGGGTGATGACGAAAGCAGCCACGTCCGGCGCCAGCACGGGCCCTCCGGCGGCCAGCGAGTAGGCGGTGGAGCCGGTCGGCGTCGCCAGGATGAGCCCGTCCGCCTTGTAGCTGGAGACGACCGCCCCGTCCACCTGCACCTCGAAGTCGGCGATCCGCGCCAGGGCGTTCTTGCTCACCACCGCGTCGTTCAGGGCATCATAGCTGGCCACGCATTTGCCGCCCCGCTCCAGCTGGCAGTGCATCATGGAGCGCGACTCCGTCGCGCACTGGTTCTTCTCCATGGCCTCGAGCGTGGGATAGAGCTCGGCCAGCGTCACCTCGGTCAGGAATCCCAGCGAGCCCAGGTTCACGCCCAGGATGGGGATGCCGGCCCCGGCCAGCACCCGCGCCGCCGACAGAATGGTGCCGTCCCCCCCCAGCACCACCACAAACTCCGGCTTGCGCGCGGCCATCTGTTCGCGCTCCGACACCTCGCTGCCGGGAGCGCAGGCCGCGGTCTCCTTGTCCACAAAGACCTTGTAACCGTGCGCCTCCAGCCACTGCACCAGCCCGCTGGCGATCTCCTTGATCTCCGGCTTCGCGGGCTTCGAGATGATTCCGACCGACTTCACCATTCACTTCCCTCTGGACTCATGGAACCTTGCGTGCAACAGGAACTCTCGGTTCCCCTCGGCGCCGGTGATGGGCGATTCCATCACCTCGATTTCCGTCCCGCCCAGCGCCTCCACTGTCCTGCGGACCTTCTCGACCGCCGCCTGCTGGTCGTCCGCATCGCGCACGATCCCGCCCTTGCCCACCTTTTCCCGCCCCACCTCGAACTGAGGTTTCACCAGCACCACGAGCTCGAGTAGCGCCGGCTTCCCGCCGGGTGTCGCGCGGGCGTCCCGTCCGCGTTCCCAAGCTGCGATGCAGCTCCTCACCACCGCGGGGAGCACGAGTGTAGCAGAGATAAAAGCGACGTCCATGACCGCCATTTCTACTCGCTCGCCCACGTCTTCGGGCTTCAAATAGCGGGCATTGGTGCGCTCCAGCAGCCGCACCCGGGGATGGGAGCGCAGCCGCGAGTCCATCTGACCGTAGCCTGTATCCACCGCGATCACGCGTCCGGCGCCGCGCTGCAGCAGGCAGTCGGTGAAACCGCCGGTGGAGGCGCCCACGTCCAGGCAGACGCGGTCGGTGACCTCGACCCTCCAGTGCTCCAGCGCCGCTTCCAGCTTCACGCCGCCGCGGCTCACGTACTTCAAGTCTTCGCCCAGCATCCGGAGCTTCGCCTCCGCGCCCACGCTCGCCCCCGCCTTCTCCACCTTCTGCTCGTCCACCAGCACTTTCCCGGCGAGGATCAGCGCCTGAGCGCGCTCCCGCGACGCCGCCAGCCCGCGCTCCACCAACAATCGGTCCAGCCGCAGCTTCTTCATTTGTTTTTTCGCGCTCAGGAATGCGTGGCGCACATCCTACTGTGCAATCCGTAGAAACCTTCCGCGATTGCTCGACTTAGGGATTGAACTTTCTTCTTTTCCACACCGTTTTTCACATCCGTGTTGAAAACCCGCCGCCCCATTGTTTCACTCCCGCTCCAGCCCCGCCAAAAACCCGCAAGCAGGCCCTCTTTGTTGGCGACTTAGGCACATTCCAGCCCCGGTTTGCGTTACAATAAATGTCTTCAAGGCAGGAACGATGGCCACGAGACCTAAAGAGCGCCCCGGGCCAGCCCCCAGGGCACTCAAACCAGCCCCACAACCCGTCCCTGACCAGAAATCCACCACCGCTAACCAGGGTAACGGCA
Organism: Terriglobales bacterium; assembly: GCA_035937135.1. NCBI lineage: Bacteria > Pseudomonadati > Acidobacteriota > Terriglobia > Terriglobales > Terriglobales bacterium. The sequence goes on along the minus strand of DASYVL010000008.1, from coordinate 9,863 downwards.
CGGCTCCGCTGAGCCAGGAGCTGCTGCTCAAGCTCTATTCCTACATGGTCAAGTGCCGCATGGTGGAGGAGAAGGCCCGCATCCTGTTCAAGCAGGGCCGCTTCTCCGGCAACTACTACGCCGCGGTCGGCCAGGAAGCCACCGAGGTGGGCTGCACCATCGAGCTCGAGCCCGGCGACACCATCGCCCCCTCCCATCGTGACTTCATCAGCAACATCATGAAGGGGACGCCGCTCAACCTGATGTACGCCCAGCTCTACGCCCGCAAGACCAGTCCCGATCAGGGACGCTCCTCCCCGGCGCACTGCGGCTACGCCCCCGGCAACATCATCACTCCGGCCTCCACCATCGCCGCCCAGCTCAACATCGGGACCGGCGTGGCCCTGGCCTACAAGATGCAGAAGAAGCCCAACATCGTGGTGGCGCTCTCCGGCGACGGCTCCACCAGCCTGGGTTTCTGGCATGAAGCCCTGAACTTCGCCGGGGTCCAGAAACTGCCCATCGTTTATGTCATTCAGAACAACCTCTGGGCGGAATCGGTCAGCACCAGCCTGCAGACGGCGGTCAAGGATTTGAGCGTGAAGGCCCAGGCCTATGGCTTCCCCGGCATCACCGTGGACGGCAACGACGTGATTGCGGTCTATCGCGTGGCGCGCGAGGCCATTGCCCGCGCCCGCTCTGGCGGCGGTCCCACCCTCATCGAGTGCAAGACCTACCGCTGGTACGGCCACTCCGAGATCGATCCCGCCAAGTACCGGTCGTCGGAGGAGTTGGAGGCCTGGAAGGCCAAAGACCCCATTCCGGCCATGGAGCGCTACCTGACCGGGCAGGGCATGTGGAAAGACTCCTGGAAGAAAGAGCTTACGGACCAGTTCACCAAGGAGATCGACGAGGCGGTCGAGTTCGCCGAGAAGTCTCCGCTGCCCGAGCCAGCCGAGTGCCTGGACCACGTGTACTCGTTCAGCATCCGCGAGCGCGAGCTAAACCGCAAGACCTGGACCGCCAGCGTCGCCTCCCCCGCCGGAGGAGGCGGCAAGAAGTGAGATTGTCATTCCGAGCGAATTGAAGTTGTCATTCCGAGTGCAGCGAGGAATCTGCTTTTAGAGGACGAAGACGCCCATGGCCCTGATCACCTACATTGACGCCATCACCACCGCCCTGGCCGAGGAGATGCGCCGCGACGAGCGCGTCTTCATCATCGGCGAGGACGTAGGCGTGATGGGCGGCGTCTTCAAAGCCACCAAGGGACTCTATGAGGAGTTCGGCCCCGACCGGGTGATGGATTCGCCGCTGGCCGAGGGCATCATCGTCAGCGCCTCCATCGGCGCGGCCCTGGCCGGCATGCGCCCCGTTCCCGAGATCCAGTTCGTGGACTTCATCACTCCGGCCATGGACGCCATCACCCAACAGGCGGCGAAACTCCGCTACCGCTCCGCCGGCACCCAGACCTGCCCCTTCACCCTGCGCGTCTGCTATGGCGGCGGGGTCTCGGGCGGCCTCTACCACTCCCAGACCAACACCACCTGGTTCGCCCACGAGCCCGGCCTGCGGGTGCTCGCCCCGTCCACGCCGTATGACGCCAAGGGCATGCTCAAGGCCGCCATCCGCGACGACAACCCGGTCATCTACTTCGAGCACAAGAAGCTCTATCGCTCGATTAAAGAAGAGGTGCCGGAGGAGGACTTCACCGTCTCCCTCGACAAGGCCGCCGTCCGCCGCGAGGGAAAAGACATCACCGCCATCTCCTACGGCTACATGATGCAGCTCACCCTCCAGGCCGCCGAGAAGATGAAGGAAGCTCACAACGTCGACGTCGAAGTCATCGACCTGCGCACCTTGAACCCCATAGACAAGGACACCTTCCTCGAGTCGGTGGCCAAGACCAACCGCTGCGTCATCGTCCACGAGGACCACCGCACGCTGGGCATCGGCGCCGAGGTCTCCGCCATCCTGGCCGAGGAGGCCTTCGACTGCCTCGACGCTCCCATCGCCCGCGTCACCGCCCCCGACGTCCCGGCGATCCCCTTCTCCCATCCGCTGGAGAAGTTCTACCTGCCCAACGTGGAAAAGATCGTCGCTGCCCTCGAGCACACGCTGGACTACTAGGCGGACCCTTCCCTTCCGTAGTCATTCCGAGCGGTCCTTGCCTGCAGCCCGAAGGGCTGAAGCCCTGCGCGAAGCCGATAGGGGAGGAACCTGCCTTTCTTGCCAGGGTCATTCCGAGCGCAGCGAGAAACCTCCTCTGTTTGATCCCAATGGCTCGATGGCCCAATCACCCGATGGCCCGATTTAGACCAGCCCCAGCCCGCCATCCACCACCAAGGTCTGCCCAATGATGAACTCCGGCGCTGACGCAAAGAACAGCACCGCCGCGGCGACCTCCGCCGGAGTCCCCGCACGCAGCATCGGCGTCTTCTTCGCGATCTTTCGCATGAAGGCCCGATGCGCGGCCGCCTGGCGCTTGCTGTCTCCGGTCTCGATCATCCCCGGCGCTACGCAGTTCACGGCCACCCGGGGAGCCAGCGCCCGCGCCATCACCTGCGTCAGCATGCTCAGCGCAGCCTTCGAGGCGCAGTAGTGGGCGTGGCTCGGCCACGGACGCAGCCCGCCGAGGGACCCCAGGTTGATCACCCGTCCCCGTCGCCGCCTGAGGGCTGCGGCCGCCGCCTGCGTCATCAGGAAGGGGCCGCGGGTGTTGGTGGCGAACATGGCGTCCCACTGCTCGGCGGTCATCTTCTCCCACGTTACCGTCTCATAGACCGCCGCATTGTTCACCAGCAGGTCCAGCCCACCGAACTCCTGGACCACCTCTTTCACCGCCGCCTTCGCGCTCTTCGCCTCGCGCACATCGCAGCGCAGGGCCAGCGCCCGCACCCCAAAGCCCGCTAGGTCCACCAGCGTCTGCTGCGCCTGCTTCTGCGAAGTGAGATAGGTGATGGCGACATCGGCGCCGGCGCGCGCCAGCTCCAGTGCGATCTCCCGCCCGATGCGCCGCCCTCCACCCGTCACCAGCGCGGCTTTGCCCTTCAAGGGTTGCATCCGGGGAATTTTACTCCGTGCCCTCCGTGTCCTCTGTGGTTAAGATTCCTTTGTGCACAAAGTCGTCCTCTACACCCGCACCGGCTGCCACCTTTGCGATGAGGTCAAGGCCACGCTCGCCCGCCTGGAGAAGCGCGCTCGCTTCGCCTGGAAGGAAGTCGATGTGGATTCCGACCCCGATCTACAGCAGAAGTTCACCGACGAGGTCCCCGTGGTCTTCATTGACGGGAAGAAGGCCTTCAAGTACCGCATGACCGAGCGCGACTTCCTGCGCGTGCTTACCGCCCGCAAGCCCTGAGTCGCTCTCCCGTGCGCACCGGGTTAGAATCCAAGCCGCATGCGCACCCAGCTCCACGCCGACCCTGCCGGCCTCTTCCTGCACGACGCCATCCTCGACGCCTGCCGCCGCTTCGCCGAGCGCACGGCGATCGTGGACGCCTCCTTCGACCCGCCCCGCCGCCTCACCTACGCCGAATACGGAGACCTGGTGGAGCGCCTGGCGCGCGGCTTGGTGGCTACCGGCATCCAGCCGGGCGAAGTCATCGCCATCCACCTCCCTAATTCCTGGGAGTTCGCCGCCGCGTACCACGCCGCTACCCTCGCCGGAGCAATCCCCACCCCACTCAACCCCAGCTATCGCGAGCGCGAGATCCGCCACCAGCTCGAGAACTCCGGCGCCGTCTTGCTCATCTCGAGCGCAGCGCTGATCCAGAATGTCAATCTCGGCGGATTGCCCGACCTGCGCCGCGTTTACGTCACCCGCGCGACCCAGTCTTCCGGCGCGCACCAGGACTTCAACGACCTGCTGCGCTCGGTGACCGCCGCGCTCCCATCTCCGACCGACGCCCCCGAACGCACCCTGGCCACGCTTCCCTACTCCAGCGGCACCACCGGACTGCCCAAGGGCGTGATGCTCTCCCACTCCAACCTGGTCACCAACATCTTCCAGTTCATGGCGCCAGGCGAGACCGCCACCTTCCGCCCCGGCGAAGTGCTCATGGGATTCCTGCCGCTCTATCACATCTACGGATTGAACGTGGTGCTCAATCCGGCGCTGCTCTCCGGCGGGACGGTGGTGCTGGTGCCGCGCTTCGATTTGGAGCGCTCGCTCCAACTGATTTCGTCGGAGGGTGTCACCTTCCTGCCGCTGGTCCCTCCCATCATGAACCAGTACTGCCTGGCGGCGGAGGCGGGCCGCTTCCCTCGCGACCACCGGGTGCGGGCGGCGAAGTCCGGAGCCGCGCCGCTGGCCGCCGAGCTGCCCCGCCGCTTCACCGCGCTCACCGGCATCCACGTGCGCCAGGGATACGGCATGACCGAGGCTTCCCCCGTCACCCACATGGGATTTCTCGAGGAAGCGCTCTACCGGCCGGATTCCATCGGTCACCCGCTCGCCCTCACCGAATGTCGCCTGATCAACGACGACGGCGCCGAAGCCGCGGCTGGCGAGTTGGTGATGCGCGGCCCGCAGTTCATGCAGGGATACTGGCGAGCGCCCGACGCCACCGCCGGAGTCCTGCGCGACGGCTGGTACTTCTCCGGCGACGTCGCCCGGCGCGACGCCGAGGGCTTCTACTTCATCGTCGACCGCCGCAAGGAGATGATCAAATACAAGGGCTTCCCCGTCTCCCCGGCGGAGATCGAAGCCGTCCTGCTCGAGCATCCCGCCATCGCCGACTGCGCCGTCATCAGCCGCCCCGATGACGATGCCGGCGAGATTCCCTGCGCCTTCGTCGTGCTGCGCGACGGCCGCCAATCGAGCCCCGCTCTGGAGAGCGAGCTGGCCGGCCACGTCGCCGAGCGCCTGACCGGATACAAGCAGCCCCGCCAGTTCCGCTTCATCGCCTCCATCCCTCGCAATCCGTCGGGAAAGATCTTGCGGCGCGAGTTGCGCTCTGCTGTAAACTCCCGCCCGGGTCTTGGGATCTGCCCGCGCGAGGAGTCCCTATGTTCTGTTCCAACTGTGGCCCGAGAATCCAGCGGGCGCGGGCTCTTGCACCCGCTGCGGACTATCCCTTGGCAGTGTCGCGCTGACAGTGTCACGGCGGCCCCCGCCGCTCCTCCCCCGCCGCCGCCAAGGCCTGCGGCCACGACCCCCCGAACCTCGCGACCTTGCTCGGCGTCAGCGGCCCGGCGATCGAATGGGGCGCCGGAGCGGCCTTCTTGATCGCCTCGGTGCTGGCCGACCTGAGCTTTCTCCTGATCGTGCCGCTGCTCCATCAACAGGGCATGCTCCCCGTCTGGGCGTGGATTTCCTCTTTCACCGCCGACTTGCTGCTCACCGCGGCCGTCGTGGCCGGCTTCCTCTGGGTCCGCAACGACGCCGGCGCCGCGGCCCTGGCCGCAGCCGCCTACACCGTCCTGCAGACCGTGAACCGCGTAGTCCTGCTGCAACTCATCCTGCGCGGGCCCCACTCGCCGCCCTTCTTTATCGTGTACTTGTGGATGGCCAATTTTCTCTTCCTGCTCATCCTGGCCCTGGCGGTGCGCTGGATCCAGCCCACCTGGCTCGGCCTGTGGATCGGAGCCAGCGCGGCCTAGATCGCCGCCTCGCTGGTGTACCGCGTCGGCAGCTTTCTTTACAACCGCCTTAGCGAGCAGTTCTCGTTCCCCTTTTCCTTCGGCCCCTGGGACGTAGTCCAGGACCTGCTCTTCGCCGCCGTCTTTGCCTTTGCCTTTTGGGGAGGACTGGCGCTCTTCGCGCCCAAGGTGTTGCGGGATTGACGTGTTGCGGGATTAATCTGCTGCGGGATTCCTGAGGGGGGCCGCGGCCGGGCGGACGCCCATGCCGCTACTTGTAGATGGTGACCTGCTCCTGCGGCTTCTTCAGCTTGATGACGAACTCCTGCTCCGGCTGGTCGATGTCGAAGTCCTCGCCGAAGGTCTGGAACCCCGGCGTCAGCACCTGGACGCGCAGCTTCCCATAGGGAGCGCCGTCGAAGCTGGCCTTGCCTTCAGCGTCGGTCTTCAGCTGGTACCCGCCCCTGGCTTGCTTGCCCTTCTTGTCCATCAGATGCAGCACCACGCTGGCGTTGCGCACCGGCTTGCCGTTGTGCGCCTTCAGGACCACGAATTTCAGACTGGCTTGCTGCTTATCGCCCGCCCAGGCCAGCGGGGCCAGCAAGCTAACGACCATCAGGCTCAGCAGTGCTTTTCTCATGGCGCCTCTGCCATTCTAAGGCCGTCCGGCCGGCTTGTCACCCGCTCGCTTGACATGCTCTAGGGCTCGCTCTTATAATTAGCACTCGATGGGTGACAGTGCTAACAACCTGCCACCCCAGCCAGATTGTATCTAGTAACATAAAGCAAACAAACACCTTATACCTTGAAAGGAGTGTGCTAAATGTCTACCAAGTTGACTCCCCTGCACGATCGCATCCTGATTCGCCGGGTGGAGGAGCAGGAATCGGTGCGCGGCGGCATCATCATCCCCGACTCGGCTAAGGAAAAGCCGCAGGAGGGCGAAGTGATCGCCGTAGGCAAGGGCAAGATCAGCGAAGAGGGCAAGGTCCGGCCCCTGGACGTGAAGGCGGGCGACCGCATCCTGTTCGGCAAGTACGCCGGCACGGAGATCAAGATTGACGGCGAAGAGCTGGTCATCATGCGCGAGGAAGAGGTGCTGGGCATCCTCATCGGCGCCGGCAAACCCAAGGAGCACGCCGGATCGCGCAGGTAGTTTCTTGTTGTCATCCTGAGGCCGCTGCTTTTGCGGCCGAAGGACCTGGGCGAGCCGAGTCGCGCCGCGAAACCCGAAGGGTGAGCGAGGAACGCGCGAAAGGCGAGCATCCGAATTTTGCGGCCACAAGCCGCAAACCAAATCGCAGTCACACAAGGAGAAAACACCATGGCAAAGCAGATCATTCACGGAGAGGAATCGCGGCAAGCGATCCTCCGCGGCGTCAACGTGCTGGCCGACGCCGTCAAAGTCACCCTCGGCCCCAAGGGCCGCAACGTGGTCATCGAAAAGAAGTTCGGTTCGCCGACCATCACCAAGGACGGCGTCACCGTAGCCAAGGAGATCGAACTCCCGGACGCGCTCGAGAACATGGGCGCGCAGATGGTGCGCGAAGTGGCGTCGAAGACCAGTGATGTGGCCGGCGACGGCACCACCACTGCCACCGTGCTCGCCCAGTGCATCTTCCGCGAGGGCGTGAAGACGGTCGCTGCCGGCGCCAATCCCATGGCGCTCAAGCGCGGCATCGAGAAGGCGGTCACCGCCATCTGCGGCACGCTCGACAAGGACGGCAACCGGGTGAAGGGCGAACTGGACAAGTTCTCCAAGCCCGTCACCGGCGACATGATCGCCCAGGTGGGCACCATCTCCGCCAACAACGACGAGACCATCGGCAAGATCATCGCCGAGGCCATGAAGAAGGTGGGCAAGGACGGCGTCATCACGGTCGAGGAATCCAAGACCATGGAGACCCAGCTGGAAGTGGTCGAGGGAATGCAGTTCGACCGCGGCTACCTCTCTCCCTACTTCGTCACCGACCCGGAGCGCATGGAGGCGGTGCTGGAGAACTGCTCCATCCTCATCTACGAGAAGAAGATCTCGTCCATGAAGGACCTGCTCCCGCTGCTGGAGCAGATTGCGAAGTCCGGCAAGCCGCTGCTCATCGTGGCGGAGGACGTCGAGGGCGAGGCTCTGGCCACGCTCGTGGTCAACAAGCTGCGTGGCACGCTGCAGGCCGTGGCCGTCAAGGCTCCGGGCTTCGGCGACCGCCGCAAGGCCATGCTGCAGGACATCGCCATCCTCACCGGTGGCAAGGCCCTCACCGAGGACCTGGGCATCAAGCTGGAGAATGTCCAGCTGGACGACCTGGGCTTCGCCAAGAAGGTCACCATCGACAAGGACAACACCACCCTGGTCGAGGGCAAGGGCAAGTCTTCCGAGATTCAAGGCCGGGTCAAGGAGATCCGCACCCAGATCGAGAAGACCACCTCGGACTACGATCGCGAGAAGCTCCAGGAACGCCTGGCCAAGCTCGTGGGCGGCGTCGCCGTCATCAAAGTCGGCGCGGCTACGGAAACCGAGATGAAGGAAAAGAAGGCACGGGTCGAAGACGCCATGCACGCCACCCGCGCCGCAGTCGAGGAAGGCATTGTCCCCGGCGGCGGTGTGGCCCTGGTGCGCTGCGTCTCCGCCATCGAGAAGCTGAAGCTCGAGGGCGATGAGCTGATCGGCGCCAACATCGTCCGCCGCTCGCTCGAGGAGCCCATGCGCCAGATCGTGGCCAACTCCGGCGAAGAGGGCGCGGTCGTTCTGGGCAAGGTCCGCGAAGCCAAGGACTCGAACTTCGGCTACAACGCGCTCACCGGCGACCTGGAAGACCTGGTCAAGGCCGGCGTGCTCGACCCCACCAAGGTCGTGCGCACCGCGCTGCAGAACGCCGGCTCCATCGCCTCCTTGATGCTCACCACCGAAGCTCTGGTGGCCGAGCTGCCCGAGGAGAAGAAGGCTTCCGGGGGTCCCGGCGGTCACGGCGGCATGGGCGACATGTATTAAACCCGTAGAGACGCGGCGTGCCGCGTCTCTACCGAGGCCCCGCAGAAATGCGGGGCCTTTTTCTTTTCGGTGCCAGAGCGGGGCTTTAGCCCTGCGTATCCGCGCCCTTTGAATGTGGCTTTAGCCACGGCAGGCTGCGGCAGGCGCGACTGATGCAACTGGTGGAAGAGCGCGGGCAGGTGAGCCGTGTGATGTGCCAGGAGCGGCGGGCGGATGGGCGGCAATGCCGGTATCCGGCGGAGGAGGGTGGGGCGATGTGTCGCGCGCACACGGAGTGGAAGGCGAGTCCGCTGGCGGCGCTTCCCTTCCCGGACGACGCGCTCGGCCTGCAGCGACTGATGGCGAAGCTGCTGAGCGGGCTGCTGTATGGAGGGATGGATCCGCAGAAGGCGCGGGTGGCAGCGGACGTCTGCCGGACGATGCGGCAGAACATCGAGGGGTACGAGCGGGCGGCAAGGGAGGCGGAGGAGGAGTTCTTTCTGCAGAAACAGTTGTCGGTTGTCAGTGAAGGGCGAAACAGCGGCCCCTCAGGGGCTGAAGCCCGAATCCAATATGGCCGGGGTGCGGCATGGCTGAAGCCATGCCCTGATACGAACGACCGCAGGGCTGAAGCCCGAATTCAATATGGCCCTGTGCGGCATGGCTGAAGCCACGCCCTGATACGGACGACCGAAGGGCTGAAGCGCGGGGCGGCAGACTATTTCGGGCTTCCGCTACTGCGCGGGGAGATGATGCGCCCGTATGGTGACGCCCGGCCCAGGCGGTCGAAGGTGCGGTAGGCGGCGCCGGCGATGCGGCTGATGGCCGCCTCTCCTTCCCTTTCGTCCGCCAGGTAGTTGGTCATCACGCACAGGACGAACGGCCGCCCGGGGACGAAGACCACGCCGCAATCGGCGCGCACGCCTTCGAGCTCGCCCTCTTTCTCGGCCACGACCACGTCGTCGGGGATGCCGCCGGCGCGGAAGTAGGCTTTGTAGTGGGTGCGGCCGGAAGCCAGTATTTTGAAGAAGTCATCGGCCAGCGGCTTCTCGATGACCTTGCCGCCGTAGATGGCTTCGAGCAGCGCGGCCAGCTCACGCGGGGTAGCAACGTTCTCGCGGCCCTGCTTGGCGGCTTCCAGGTCCATCATCTTGCGACGCAGGCGGGTCTGCTTGAGGCCGAGCGAGTCGAGCAGCGCGTTGACGTTCTCTATGCCCACGCGCTCGATGAGGATGTTGGCGGCGGAGTTGTCGCTGACTGAAACCATCATGGTCGCCAGGTCGCGGTTGGTGACGCGGCTCACGCCGGGAGTGAGGCCTCCGAGGATGTCGCTGTCCGG
>DASYVL010000007.1 GCA_035937135.1 Terriglobales bacterium | reverse complement strand
GCCTGACTCCAAAGCTCGCGCTCGGAAGCCGGTGCACCGGAGAGCCGTCGCAGGACGCGGGCGACGTTGCCGTCCACCACCGCTTCCGGCCGACCAAATGCGATGCTGGAGATTGCGGCGGCGGTGTAGCGGCCGATGCCGGGCAGCGCGCCCAGCTCTTCCGCGCTGCGCGGGAAGTGGCCGCGCCGCTCGCGGACGATCTCTTTCGCAGCGGCGTGTAGGCTGCGGGCGCGCGCGTAGTAGCCCAGGCCGCTCCAGGCGGCCAGCACGGAGGACTCACGCGCCGCGGCCAGTTTCTTCACGTTGGGAAACCGTCGCAGGAAGTCGCGGTAGTGCGCGAGCACGGCGGCCACCCGGGTCTGCTGCAGCATGATCTCGGAAACCCAGATGCGGTAGGGATCGCGGGTATTGCGCCAGGGCAGGCCGCGGCGGTGGCAGCGGTACCAGCCGAGCAGACTCACGCGAAAGCGGCGGCGTGCGGCCTCGGCGGTGCCGGCAAAAAGACTCATGCCAGGGCGTTTGGAACGATGGTGATGCCGGCTCCACTACCCGCCGGCATTCGAACGAATCACTTAGGCGGCTCTTCTGCAGGCTCCTTTGGCGCCTCTTCCGGAGTTTCCGATGAGCCCTGCTTCTGCTGCCGCTCCTGCTGCTGGGCCGAGGCCTGTTCGCGGCGGGCCTTCACTTCCGCCAAGCGCTGCTTGTAACCCTGGAGGATGTCGGTCAGGCTGTCGCGCTCGGCCGGTGTGACGTCACCTTGCAAGCGTTGTTCAACGTTGGCGATGGTCGTCTCCAGGTTTTTCTGGTCCGCCTCCAGCTGCTTCGGATCCGCCGGGCCGTTGTCGGTCGAGGCTGCGGATTCCGGCGCCTCGGCGGCATCATTTGCGCCACCCTTGTCCTTGTTCGCCTCAGCTGTGGAAGCTTCGGAGCCGGACTGCTCGGTCGCGCTGGAAGGCCGCGCCAGGTCGTCCTCGGTCAGCACCTTGTGCTGTTTCGGAGTGGAAGATGTCGCCGGCGTCTGCGCACCAGCGGCGAACGCCGCCAGCAGCACCACAGCCGCCATGAGGTATCGGACTGACTGCATACAGGTCTCCTTTGCTTCGCTTCAGTACATCTCTTCCCGGGTGGCGATTATCTGGAACGTGAATTTGGCTTGGGCCTTGTTGAGCCAGCAACTGTCCTGATACACGCCGTTGCCGCCGCCGCCATTCCAGTTTAAGGTCGGCGCTCCCATCGTCGGCAGGACGTTACCCAAGGCATCGCGTGTCTTGGCAATCAGCACGCCACCGTTGTACGAGCCATTGCCACCTCCGTTTACGTTCATCACGCCCTTTCCCACGACGAGTACGATCCCATTGAAGCCGGAATTGCCGGACATGGTCGCGGTGCCGGTGATGATCAGGATTCCGGCCCCGCGGGTATTGCCGCTGAAGGTCGCGTCGCCGTTGATGACGGTGATGAGCGGAGCCGCGTCCGTACCGATCGGCGGATTACTCACCGGTCCGGTCAGCACCTGATCCGCGCTGAGCAGGAGGCTGGCGATGATGCTCTCGATGGATTGTGGGGTCCCCCAGCCACCCAGGATGGCGCCCGCGTCCACGACGTTCGGGACACCCCCGCCGGCGCCGGTGTAGTTGGCCGGACGGGGTATGGCGGCGCTGATGGGGGCGACGGACGCGGCGTTGTAGGCAGCGATGCCAGCCACGGGGGGCTGAGCCACTCCGCAGCTAGGCGTGTCGTTGCCATTGACGTGATAAGGATTTGAGTTCGGGGCGCCGAAGACCGGCGCCGGTCCGTCCAAGGTCAACGCGCCGGGCAGCGGCGGCAGCCTGGTCTGCGCGATCTCCTGCTGCACCATGCGGCGGGCCCCGCTCGCGGTGCGCGCTAGCGAGGTGATCATAAAAACGGGCCTCACGGTAACCGGGCAAGCCGTGCCCGGAGCGCCGGCGAGGGTCTCGTTCGTCCCGTCCCAGCAGACCTGCGCCGCCAACGTGCCCGCGGCGGCGCTGCCATTGGCGTAGAAGGGAGCCGTCGTCCCGTTGGCTTTGAGAGTGATGCGCACCCACTTGTATTCGAGGGCCGCCGCGGTGTTGGTGAAGGGGGCGTCGCTGGCTATATAGGTGATGAGCCCGGCAGGCGGGCCGGCAGTGCAGGGAATGCCGACGCCCGGGTTGGCCAAGGCCAGTCCCGGGAAATTCTCATGACAGAGTTCGTCGTCGAAGTAGCGATTGGAGGCGAGAGTGGGGTCAATGACCTCCCCGGCCAGGGGATTGCGCACGTAGAGGATTGAGCCCGCGACCCCGGGCAGGGCGGCCGGGCCCACAATCTGGTGGGGCGGCGTTGTGCTGAACATGCGCTCGCGCACATCCTGCAGTCCGCCCACCGCGGCGTAGTAGGCCTTCTGACCGGCGCGGTAGTTGTCGTTGATGAACTGTTCGGTGTCCGCCATGTACATCAATGCGAAGGCGATGGCGGAAAGCAGCAGCAGCGCGAAGAGCGCAATCAGCAGCGCGACACCTCGCTCTTTCTTCGATCTCCGGCCTGTCATAAAACCCTCCCTCTAGTTGTTGAGGCGTGCGGCAGCGGTCATGCTGAGCGCGGGCCGCATGCGCGTCTGGAGGTCCACCCCGCTGGGCGGCGCCAAGACGTTGATGTTGATTCGAATGCTGCGGATCGCGGCAATGTCGTTGGGATTGGCGTTGATGTCCAGCGGCAGGGCCGCGCATCCCGCGCCCGCCGCGCCGCACTCCAGGCCGTTGGCGTCATAAGCCCGGAAGACGGGCGCGGCCTTGTAGGAGCCGTACAGAGTATCGTTGGCCACCGTCCCCGGTGCCAGAACGCTGTTTCCCGAGATGGTGTACAGCCCTGCGCTGTTGACCACATCGCTGACTTCCATGTTGAAGTTAGTGGCCTGGGCCAGGGGAGCGACCCCGTTGGTCTTCACTACCTGGCTGCGGCGCAGGGTGCAGGGGCAGGAGCCGGCATTCGGCCGCAACTGGTACTGGATGCTATCCACCTGGCCGTCACCATCCACGTCGCCCTCGAACCACAGCGAGGTCGAGGTCAACTGCACCAGGCCGACGGCGTTACGGTTGTCATTGTTGGTCACCAGGGCGGTGATGTACATGCGCTTGTTGGGATAGCCCGCGGTGTGCAGGTCGCGCACCATCTGGTCCAAAAACTCCCGGGACTCCTGAGTCAAGTCCAGCTTGACGCCCTCCGTCCGATAGCGTTTTTGCACCATATCAATCTGCTGAAAGACCACGCCGGTCACCAGCATGAGGATGACCACTACGGTCAGCAGTTCGATCAGCGAGAAACCCTGCTGGCGGCGGACCCGGCACTCTCTTCTGGCTTTCACGTAGCCTCCTCTAGTTTCCTGCAACCCCACGCAGCGTGACCGGCACCGAGAAGTAGGGCAGCGAGCCGGCGGCGGTGGTGATTTGCTTGCGCGCCGAGACCGTCACCAGCTTGGTGTTGGCGCTCATGGTCTGGACGTTCCAGCGGATCTCGTAGGTGACGCGCGCGTTGGCGGAATTCGCGGCGGCGTCGCCGCAGGTGATGTAGGTCATGGAGTAGCCGGCGGGCACGGCGGCGAGGTTCTGATTGTAGTCAATGGTTCCCGTGGCCTGAGCTACCGTGGCCCCCGCGCCCGGCGACGCCGCGCCGGTGGGATTGATGGTGAGCAGGTTTCCGGCGCAGTCGGTGGTGACAAAGGCGGTGTTCACTTTGGCCGGCCGCGCGATGATTTCCTCCATCACCATCTGCGCCAGGGCCGTGGAGGCGGTGTCCAGCTTGTTGCGGTTGTTACCTGTGATGGCGGTGCGCACCAGGATCATGCTGCCCATCATCCCCACCACCAGCACCAGCATGGCGATGAGCAGTTCGATCATGCTCATGCCGGACTGGCGGCTGCGGCTCTTCGCTGCTCCCGCGGCTCGGGTGAAGCTCATCGTTCTCGTTCTCGGCGTTGTCATCGTTCTCCTCAGGCGCATGGGATTCGCTCCCCCGGTTCCCCGTTCCCTACTGCCAGGTAGCGCCGTCATAGGTCCACACCCGGATGCGTCCCGCCGGGGTCACCGAAACCGCCGCCCAGCCCAGGGCACCGAAGGCCCGGGTCTGGTTCATGTAATAAACAAAGCCGACGGTGTTGCCGCCGGCGTCGCGGATGTTGCACACCGAGTTCGCCGGCGGGGGATTCCCTCCGGGGCTCACGCAGGGCAACCCGCGGGCGTTGAACGAGGGCAGGATGTTGGCGTTCTGGGGCGCGAAGGTGGTGCAGCACTGGCCGATCAGGTTGGCGGTGTTGGGCGCACCCGCGGTGACCACAGTTACGCTCTGCGAGAGTTGGATCATGGGCTCGGGGGCGGGGGCGCCGGCGTCGAAGACATCGTTGTAGTTCAGATCCACGTAGGCGGCTCGCGCCCCGGTAACCGTGGCCGGCTTGACGGTGTAGTAGCGGTTGTCGCGCACCGCCCGCTGCCGGCACCGCTGCATGATCCCCGCCACCTCCGATGCCGACGACCGCAGACGGATACCGTCCATGGCGTTCATGATGCTGGGCGTGGCCATGGCCGCGACCACCATGATGATGGCAATCACCACCAGCAACTCGATCAGAGAGAATCCGCTCTGCCTTTTCCTCATTTTCGCTTTCTCTAGCGCGATGGGGAATTCGCCCGCGCCTTCAGCCTTTCAGGGGGAGAGGTTTGAAAGCGATATTACCACAGTCCTACTAGCATCCTGGCTGCCATTCCAGCGGACATGCTACATACCAATGAAAACAAATAGACTTAAGATGGAGCGCGGAGGACTGCGATCTCATGCTTACCTTGAATAATGTAACCTTTTGTTACATTTTAGGAATACATTGTAAGAGTCATGGCGAAGAGTCAGGGAGAGGTGGCGGCGGTCTCCGAGTGCGCGACCGCGATCCAGCCGCCCTTGACTTGCTGCCACACGGTCATCATGCGCAGGGTGGTTTCGCCGCCGGAGGCGGCGCGCAGGATGATGGTGTAGGCCACGATCATGTCGCCGCCGCTGGGGCGGACCTCCAACTCGCCCAGGGAGTAGTCGGCGAGGCCGAGCGCCTTCAGCCGCTCCAGGGTCTGGGCGCGGTCGCGGACTCCGGCGGACGTGGCTTCCACGAACGTAGGCGACAGGCGCCTCTCGACCTCGGTCCAGTTCTTGGCTTTGATCTCCTGCCAGAGCAGGCGCTCGAACTGCTCCGCCCCGGTGGCGTCCGACCAGGCGGTGGACTGCTTCTGCGCCCCCACGGTGCAGGCGGCCAAGCTGACGGCGAGGATGGAGGCGAGCAGAGCTCCGGCACGCGCTTTGCGACACTTGAACACGGTGCCGGATTCTACTCCAAGGACAATTCAGAATGAAAACGGCCGCTCCGAGGAGCGGCCGCTAGGTGTGAAAACGCTGGGGGTTCAGTCGCCCAGAACTTCTTCCTTCACCGGCTGGGGCGCCGCGGGGGCGGGTTGGGCGGCCAGCACATTCACGGAGACGAAATCGCCGCTCGCCGGCTGCTCGCCGAGGATGTGCTCACGGTAGAGCTTGGCCATGCGGGCGTTTTCGGCCTCCTGCTTCGCGCGCTGATCGCGGGCGCGGAGCTTCTCATCGCGCGCGGTCTTGGCGATGCCCAGATCGTCCAGGTCGTGCTGCTCCTCGTTGGTGATGAGCTGGGTGTTGAGCTGGAAGACGTCGTTCTTGGTCTCTTGCAGGCTGACGTTCTTCCCGCCGGCGAAGATCTCATGCCGTCCGTGCTCGTCGTACCACTTGGTGAGGGTGGCGGTCATGTGCATCTTCTCGATGATGTTGCGCCAGCCCACGCCGGTGTTGTAGGCGCAGAAGCTGATCTCGCCCTCCTGGGTGGCGTAGGGGATGATGCACTGTTCGGTGCGCCGGAAATCGTAGTTGAACAGGTCCTGGAACCACATGCCGGCGACGAACAGGATGTTCCAGCGGTCCTGGCGGCGCTTCTCGATGTCCTCCAAGGTGCGGTCGGCGCCCACCTTGCCATAGCCGCCGGTCTGCGCCTTCTTGCTGACGCCGAAACCCTTATCGAGCTTCTTCAGCAGCGAGAAGATGGTGAAGTGGGTGGTGGTCTGGAAGGGGTCGTAGTTGCGGGCCACAGCCAGGGCCATGCCCAGGACGGAGAGGAACTTTCCGCGGCCGGCGTCGGTGACCTTGGCCACGTCCTTGGCCAGCTGGTCGGCGTTGAGGAAGGCGGTGATCGGCGCCGCTTCCTTGGTTTCCTTGTCCACCATGATGCCCATGCCGACACCGCAGTTGGGGTGGCAGCCGCAGCTCATCTGGCCCCAGGAAGCTTCCGGGCCATGTACCAAATCGGCCCAGTCGGAGAAGGTGGTCATGAACGACAGCGGGAACCAGTCGCGAATGGGCTCGCCCAAGCCGGTCTGGCTCTTCACGTCGTGGGCCAGGTGGGAGAGGGTGTAGCGCTGGGCGGTGCGGCGCTCGTCGCTCACTGCCTCGTCGCGCCCGGTGAACGACACCGGCTGGAAGGAGCAGAAAGAGATGATGCGCGGATTATCGAGCGCGAACTTGATGATGCGTCCCACCTGCTCGTTGTTGATGCCGTTGATGATGGTGGTCACCGGCACGACGTCCACGCCAGCCTTGAACAGGTTCTCGATGGCCTTGAGTTTGACGTCGAAGAGGTTGCCGACCTTGCGGTGGGCGTTGGCGGCGTTGCCGATGCCGTCGAACTGCAGGTAGGCGTAGCGCAGTCCGGCTTCGGCAGACTTGCGGCAGAACTCCTCGCTCTTGGCGAACTCGATGCCGTTGGTGGCCGCCTGCACGCTGTTGTAGCCCACCTCGCGGGCGTAGCGCACCGCGTCCAGGAAGTAGGGCGACATGGTGGGTTCGCCGCCCGAGAACTGCACCGACATCTGGCGCTTGGGCTTGATGGTGATGGCGTTATCCAGCAGGGTCTTGATGTCGTCCCAGGTCAGCTCATGCACGAAGCCCACCTGGTTGGCGTCCATGAAGCAGGGATCGCACATCATATTGCAGCGGTTGGTGAGGTCCACGGTGAGCACCGCTCCCCGGCCGTGCTTGATGGTGCTGGTCCCGTGGTTGTGCAGCTTCTCGTCGCCGTGCGCGCGGATGTCGCGACCGGGGAAGGAGTCCTCCAGGTGCTTGAACATCGGCGGATCGATGGACATCACGTCCTCGAAGTGGCCGTGCTTGGGGCAATCCTTCACCATCAGGATCTTGCCGTCGCGCTCGATGACCTGCGCCTTGATCTCGCCCACCTTCTGGTTGAGCAGGACCTCGTGGGGCAGCTTGCCGTCCAGGATCTGCTGGCGAATCTCCGGCACGCAGCGGGGGCAGAGCGAATCGGTGGTGCGCGGCCAGCCCAGCGGGGGCTTGGTCTTCTGATACGACTTCAGCAGAGGCTTCTCCGACCACGCGGGGGTGAAGGTGGGATTGGGGCGGACGCGGTTGAGCCGGTCGAACACGTGCCAAGCTCCCGTCGCCGCCAGCACCAGCCCTTTCTCGACGTATTTGATCGGCTTGCGCATTCTTGCTCTCCTCCACCAGAAATGTGGTCTCCACACACGGGCGGAAACCGCCCTGGAGACACTCTCCCCCTGGGGACTGGGGCTGTAAGAGGCTAAGGGATTCGACACTCACCCCCAACCCAGAAGCCCTCAAAGGGGAGAAATTGCGGTTCAGCAGTGCGATGGTGCATTGAACGGCTTCGGACATTACGCGATAAAGCCTTGCGAATCAACAGGAATCAGCCCCTCGCGTCACAGCGCTCTGTGACGGCCGGGGACCGGCAGAGGTTGGCGGGCGTGGTGCCCCCGGTTGACCCTTCCCGAAAATGGACGTCATAATCACCGAGCCTGGCAATTCCCGCTTCTAACCACGAGGTGGGAGCATTTGAGATCAAACCGCGCACTCTTCGGCTGGCGGCGCTGCTGGCCGGTGTGACCCTGCTGGCCGGATGCGGCGGCGGCAACCAGCATGCCCGCACCCGCGTCCCCGCGCCTCCTCCGACCTCGGCGGAAACCTTCAACATCCCCGCCAACGCCAAACCCCTGTTCGTGGAAATCGGATTGGCGAGCTGGTACGGGCCTCCGTATCACAACCGGCCCGCGGCCAACGGCGAGATCTATGACATGAACGCACCCACGGCGGCGCACCGCACGCTGCCGCTCGGCTCCATCGTGCGCGTGACCAACCTCAGCACCGGGCAACGGACGCTGGTGCGCATCAACGATCGTGGGCCCTTCGTCGAGGGCCGGATCATCGACCTCTCGCTGGCCGCGGCCAGCGAGATCGGCGTGCGTCGCGCGGGCATAGCGAAGGTGCGGGTGGAGGTGATGCGCGCTCCGGCGCCGCTCGACTCCGGCGGACGTTGGGCGGTGCAGATCGGCGCCCTCGAAGATGAAGAGGTCGCCGCCGAGCTCAAGGCCAAGCTCGTCCGCCGCTACCGCACCGCCAAGGTGCTGTCCTTCCCCAGCCCCACCGGCGACTGGTGGGTGCGGGTGCGCGTGCTGCAAGACGACCGCAAGCGCGCCCAGGAAGTGGCCCGCGACACCCATACCCCGCAGGGCGATGTCTTTCTGGTGCGGCTCGACTAGCCTCTAAGAGCCGCGGGTTGGATTTACAATCCCACCATGTCCGACTGCCTGTTCTGCCGCATCCTGAGCGGCGAGATCCCGGCGAAGAAAGTCTATGAGGACGACCACGCCTTCGCCTTCGAAGACATCAATCCCCAGGCGCCTACGCACGTCCTCATCATCTCCAAGAGGCACTTGCCGGGGCTGAAGGAAGCCACGGCGGAGGACGCGGAGTTGCTGGGGCACTGCCAGTTGGTGGCAGCGCGCATCGCGCGCGAACGCAAGATTGAGGACGGCTATCGCACGGTGTACAACGTGGGGCCGCGCTCCGGGCAGTCCGTCTTCCACCTGCACCTGCATTTGCTAGGCGGACGAGACCTGCGCTGGCCTCCCGGCTAGCGAGGCCGTTGCTGCGAGCTTACTCGGTGGTCTGGCTGAGGTCTTCGGGGGCACCGTGGCGACGCAGCAGCTGCGGCAGGTTCTGGGAGAAGGCGGAGCGCGGCATGACAGCGTCGCAGCCCGCCTCCTGTGCCTTGACCTTCAGGTCGCCCTGCACGTGGGAGACGAAGCCCAGGATGGAGGTCGCCTTCTTCAGCTTGGCCTTGAGCTTGGGGATGGTGGTCAGCGGCTTGGCGCTGACGCTGTTCAGGTCAATGATGATGAGCGACGGCTTCTCCTGGCCGTTGGCCTCGATGCGCTCCAGTATCTCCTTGTCGGTCTTGGTGAATTCCACCTTGACGTTGAGCTTGCGCGCCGTCTCCTGGATCTTGGAGACGAAGAACAGGTCGTCCACCATGACCAGGATGCGGGTGGCGCCGTTTTCGTTGGGAGGCAGAGGCTCGGGATCGGGCAGCATGGGCTGGTGGAAGCGCTGCGCTTCGAAGCGCGAGCCGCGGCCGTAGCCACTGCCGCTGCCGCCCTGTGAGTTGCCGCTCGGCGCGCCCTGCGCGTGGCGGTAGCTGTGGTCCATGGGTCCGGTTAAGGCAGCGCCGCGATGCGGGCGTCCCGAATGTCCGGGGCCGCCCGGCCCGCCGGGTCCGCCGGGTCCGCTTCCCGGCCCGCGTCCCCGCCGCCGGCGTCGTCCGCGGCGCGAGGGTTGGTCTGGTCCTCTATTCATGGTCTCTCGATTCCAGGTGGTCCTGTGGTTGTGCCTTGGTCCTGTAGTGGTGCGTTGGTCCTGTGATTGCTTTTTTAAGGATGCAATGCTGCCTGTGTCGGTCTGGACTCCAGCCTGATTCTCTGCCCGGCGCTCTAGAAGCTCGCGTCTCGGGAAGATTCTTGAACCTTGTGTACTCGTCCGCTTGCTTTCCTTATGCGGAGCGCCAGCACGGGAGCGTGCGGCTTTGGAGGACTCCCCATGCTATCCGCACCCCAGTTTCCGCGCAAGCGAAAAATCGGGCCGTCGGAATCCCGGATTCATTCCTTGTGGATGCCGCCCGGGACTTCAGAGTTTCAAGCGGTTTCGCCGCGGCGCAGAAAAAAAGGGCGTTCACGAGGAACGCCCCTTCGCTCAGGGAAAGTTACGCCGTTTCTCGCGTACCTTTCGGTAAAACTCCCCTGCGGGTCCATATGCAAGTCAAAAGCCGAAGTTTAACCTGCTGGAAAGACATGGGATACGGCTCGCGCTGATGGGTTCGGATTTCCAATTTGCAGAGAAGCGCCATGTTAAGGATACGGCTTCCCATAGGGGGCACGACTTGGGATATGAAGATGGTGGGCGCTGTAGGATTCGAACCTACGACTTCCACCGTGTGAGGATGGCACTCTACCGCTGAGTTAAGCGCCCACAGAATTGAGCAACGGTGTCCTTACATTTCTATCAGTTACAGACAACTTGGGCAAACTTGGGTCAAAAATTCGACCCATTTCGTCAGCCACCCGCCTGTGGTCTTCGCTGACCGCGTGCGTGTAGCCGAGGGTCATCTCGGAGTCCGCATGACCGAGTCTGTCCATGCGTACTCTGACTGGAGCGCCGACTGAATCCAGTGCCGATGCGTTGCCGTGTCTGAACGCATGCAGGCCCATTCCCTTCGCCGCATCGCCCTGAATACCGACCTTAGTCAGTAGCGGTTTGAGCTGCCAAGTGACAACGTTGTAGTTGTCGTAGGGCTTGCCATTACGAGTGTGAAACAGGAGCCCCGAAGTCCGGCCGGCCAGATGCTCTTGAATGTGCTGCGCCAAGTTTGGAGAAATCGGGAAATGACGCACCGCATTCGACGTCTTAGGAGTTTGCAGCTTTCCCCGCCACGCAGAACGCCGCACGTAAATCAGCCGGTTCGCCAAATCCACGTCATCGGCGAACAGACCACACAGCTCCCCGCCACGCATCCCGGTCTCAGCCGCAATCCAAAACATAGTCTTGAACGGCTCTGCCGCTGCCGAGATGATTGCTCGCGCTCAAGCAGGAAGGTGAACTCTGGAGGATAAATGCAGCTATGGTGATCTTCAATCCGAAGCCGACTGCTGCGGCCGCCAATTCAGGCCGGAAGCCGATGTCCTTGGAGGCCAGGCGAAACATAGCGGAGGGATTGAGAAGGGCGCGGGAGGCGAAGGCGCGCAGACATTCCACCGCACGAGTGGACTGCGGTACGATCTACTGCTTGCAGAGTCCCTTAGGTGTCCAGTCGGTCGCGAGCATCAACCAGGGTTTGGAGGCATCTTGCAGAATGAGAACGAGAGAGCGCCGAGCACCCGTTCCGGTTCCCGTCAAAACCATTGGTAGGCCCTCACGCACCATTTTACCCGGGTCACCTGCGCGCTGACGGAGCGTGCCTTCGGGCGTTTCCAGACACATCGCTCCTTCGAGCGTATACCAAGCCTCCACTCCCGGATGCCGGTGGACAACTGACTGCATACCGGGCTGAAAAATGCCCTCCATATACACCGCGGCAGAGTTCTCCGCCGCTCTCAAGGGCAGCGGACCGATGCGGGCCTCGCGACGGCCACCGACGGGACGCCACCCCGCCGCGGCGATGGTAAATAGCCACACACGTCCTAGTGATTCGACGACGGTGCTGCGCGGTCCCTTTGCCGCCTCCGCCGCGGCACGAGTCGGATAGGTGTCCAGATGCCAGTAGAGTTTCGAACGCTTCGGCAGGTGGCCAAGTTCCGCGCGCGCCGTGATGAAACAGCCGAATTCGCGACCAGCCCGCTCACT
>DASYVL010000006.1 GCA_035937135.1 Terriglobales bacterium | reverse complement strand
CCGGTGAAGCCCATCACCCAGGCGGGCACGGTGGTGGGGACGTTCCAGTACATGTCGCCGGAGCAGGTGCAGGGGCAGGAGGCGGACGCGAGGTCAGACATTTTCGCGCTGGGCGCGGTGCTGTACGAGATGGTGACGGGGAAGCGGGCGTTCGAGGGGAAGAGTGCGATCAGCGTCGCGTCAGCGATCCTGGAGAAAGAGCCGGAGCCGATCTCGGCGCTGCAGCCGATGACGCCGCCGGCGCTGGACCAAGTGGTGCGCGGCTGCCTGCGCAAGGAGCCGGAAGAACGCTACCAATCGGCGCACGACGTCAAGCTGCAACTGAAGTGGATCGCCGAGGGCGGCTCGCAGGCGGGCGCCCCGGCGGTGGTGGTCAAGCACCGCCGTCATCGCGAGTGGGTGGCGTGGGGAGCGGCGGCGCTGTTGCTGGCAGCAGCGACCATTCTGGGAGCGGCGGCGCTGCGCCGCTATCTGGAGCAGCCGCAGGTGGTGCGCTTCGCCATCCCGCAGCCCGAGGGCGCGAGCTTCCGTTTCGGGATCTTTGGAGGTTCGCCGGCGCCGGCAGCCATTTCGCCGGACGGCAAGCTGGTGGTGTTCGGCGCCGATGCCGGCGGCAAGCGGCTGCTGTGGGTGCGTCCGCTGAATGCCTTTGAGGCGCGTCCACTGGAGGGGACCCAGGGGGCGCAATATCCGTTCTGGTCCCCTGACAGCCGCTGGGTCGGCTTTTTCGCGGATGGAAAACTGAAGAAGATCGAGGCCTCCGGACAGACTCCGACGGAGACGCTGTGCGATGCGCCAGATGGGCGTGGCGGCACCTGGAACCGCGAGGGCGTCATCGTCTTCCAGCCGACCTCGACCGCAACCTCCCTGCAGCAGGTCTCCGAGAATGGTGGAACCCCGGCCGCAGTCGGTCCGCCGGTCACCGAAAAGAACTTGTCCCTGCGCTGGCCGTTCTTTCTGCCGGATGGGAAGCATTTCCTGTTCACCATCGGCTCTCCCAGTCTCCAGAAGAAGCAGACTGGCGGCGGCATTTTTGTAGGATCCCTGGACTCGCAGGAGAGCCGGCGCATCCTCGAGGATGACAGCAACGCCGTGTACGTGCCCTCTGGGCATCTACTCTTCGTGCGCGACCAGGTACTGATGGCCATCGAATTCGACGCGCCCACGCTAAAGACGCGCGGCGGCGTGCGCCCGCTGGCGGAGTCGGTGCAGTACGAGCCTCTGCGCTGGATGGGACACTTCTCGGCCTCACAGACCGGAACCCTCCTGTTCTGGAAGGGCACGGCATCTCCCGCGCGGCAGCTCACCTGGTTCGACCGCAGTGGCAAGGTGCTGGGGAAGTTCGGCGAGCCGGACAATTATCTCGGAATACGGCTCTCGCCGGGCGGCAAGCAGGTGGCGGCAGTGATCGGCGGAAGCGGCAAGCAGAACGTCGATATCTGGCTGTTGGACTTGGAGCGCGGCGGCCGCACGCGCTTCACCTTCAGCCCCGCGGCAGACGTAGCGCCCGTGTGGTCGCCGGACCAAAAGGACATTGTCTATTCGTCCCAGGAGTCGGGAGCTTTCGACCTCTACCTCAAAGCGGCCAATGGAGCCAGTTCGGAGCACCTGCTGTTCCAATCCAGCGAGGGGAAAATCGCGACCGACTGGTCGGCCGACGGAAAAACGATACTGTTTAATGCCATTCGCTCACACGTGGAGATATGGGCCTACTCGCTGGCAGGCCACAAAGCTGCTCCTGTGCTTTCAGGCGACTTCAACTACGTAAACAGCGTGTTCTCTCC
>DASYVL010000005.1 GCA_035937135.1 Terriglobales bacterium | reverse complement strand
TCCGGGGGCAGCGCCTGGGAGAGGATCTCGACGTGCTCGGCTTCGAAGACGTGGTCGTGGTTCAGGATGAAGGGCTCGTAGAGGCGGACGATGCGCTCCACCCGCTCCAGCCTGCGCTCCGCCTTGACGAAGGGCCGGCGCTCGCCGACCACGCGAATGATGGCGCGGATCATGGCGCGCTGTCCGGGGGCGCCGAAGCGGCGGAAGCGGGTGCGGGAGACGGGGATGGCATCCCAGCGCAGGCGCAGCCAGGATTCCAGTCCCTGCTCGGCTTTCAGGTGGCGGCGGTGGGCGAGTCCGGTGAGCTCGATGGAGCGGCGCATGTCGCAGGGATTGGTGACCGAGGTTGCCAGCTGATACATGCGCTGATGGCGGCGCTCGATGAGCGCGGCGGCAATTAGCGTCATGCCCTGGCAGACCTGGTCCACGGGAATCACGTCCAGACACTTGCGTTCGTTGCTGGGGAGCTGGCGGAAGGACGTACCCAGCAGGTAGGCCAGTGAGGCGGAGGTGTTCACACCCTCGTTCCAGCCGCAGAAGGGCTTCCCAACCGAGGTCTCGACGATGGAGGGCCGAACGATGGCGACGGGAACGTCCCCGGCCAGGCGCGCGATGAGGGACTCGGCCAAGCTCTTGGTGAGGCAGTAGGTGTTGGGCCAGCCCAGGGCGCGGGCGCGCCGCATCCCGGCCAGGGTGAGGTGGTTGCGCAGCCAGCGGATGCGCTCCTTGCGAAGCTGGTTCTCGAGCGCCGGGCCGGTGAGTTCGCTCTTGGTGCGCTCCCGCACCTTGCGCCGCAGCTTCTCGGTGACGCTGGGGCCTTCGGCGAGCGCGGCGGCGTCCTGGGCGAGCTTGTGCAGCTTGCGCCACTCGTGCTCGGCGTCGAAGCCGGGAACGCGCTTGGGGGTGTAGTCGGGCACCAATTCCTCGGCGACGCGGCCGTCGCGCGCGCCGACCACATAGCAGGTGGAAAGGTGCATGAGCGCGGCGTGGTCGCACTGCTTCATGAAGTCGAGCATGTGGACCACGGCGTCCACGTTGGCGGAGAGGGCTTCGCGCAGGTCGGGATTGAAGTCGGTGAGGCCGGAGCTGTTGAGCACCAGATCAAGCGATTTCGCCAGCCGCGCGCGCAGCTCGGGATCCAGGCCCAGGCCGGGCTGGCTCACGTCGCCCTCGACGACTTCGATGCGCTCGCTGAGGAAGCGCGCGAAGCCCTCGCCATAGCGCTGGTACAGGCCGTCAAAGACCGGCGATTCCTCGACAATCTTTTCCAGGCGGCGGGTAGCGGTGGTGGAGCGCTGGCGGCGGATGAGGAGGTAGATCTTCCCGATCTCGGGCAGGTCGTTGAGCAGATTGGCCAGCCAGACTTTGCCGATGAAGCCGGTGACGCCGATGAGCATGATGCGCTTCCCTGCCAGCGCCTTATGCACCGAGAGGTGCTCGACGCGCTTGCGCGGGTCGAAGCAGAGAGCCGGGCGGGAGGGTTGGGGGACGCGTCGCCGCGCCGGAAAGATGGCGCGGGAGAGGAGGTCGGGCCGGCGGTCGAGGCCGATGTCGCGAAGGACCCGCTCGGCGGAAACGCGGCCGTCGGGACGGTGCCCGGTGAGCCAGGCGGAGAGTCTGCGGGGACGGACCACGGGCTCCAGCAGGCGGCCGGTAGCGATGCCGTCGCGGAAGTCGAGGCGGTTGGCAACGATGTTTTCCACGCCCAGGTGGTTGGCCAGCGGGCGGATGATGTGGTCGAGGGCGTGGCTGACAAGGATGACTGGGCCGGCAGCCTGCGCCTGCCTGAGCTTCTCCAGGCCGCCGGGCTTGAGCTGGGGCTTGAGGATGTACTCGAAGTATTCCTCGCCCAGCAGATCGAGGCGGTCCTGGCTCACGCCGCGCAGCATGATGTAGAGCAGGCGGGTGGCGAAGCGGCGTCCCATGAAGTACAGGAGGGGCCAGCAGACGGCCAGGAAGGCCATGCCGAAGCGGCGGGCCCAGCGCTCGCTGAAACTTTGGGTGTTCCATGTGACGTAGGCCAGCACCCGGACGGCGCTCAGGCTGAGCAGGCTGCCCTCGACCCGCCAAAACGTCCCGGTTTGGGCTGGATCCGGCATCCTCTTGGAGTTCTCTGGCTGATCTTCGGCCCACCCGCGGCGGGCCGGATTCCGCTCCCTGGAGGCGGAAACTGGTGGCAACAAGATGGTGAAGTTATCACTTATGTAAACAGGAAGCAATGTGCAGCTGGCTTCCCCGTTCTGGGGCCCGGCGGCGGAAATATGTCTTGGTTTTCTACCCCGGCAGACGATACTTTGATTTCCTCGGCGAACCCCCGCCGGAAAGGCACCCCATGACCAATCAAGAGCTGGCCCGCAAGCAGAAGGAGTACGTCTTCCCCTGCGTGAACACTTATTTCAAGGAGCCGGTGGCCATGGACCACGGCTCCATGCAGCACATATGGGACGTGGAGGGAAAGCAGTATCTGGACTTCTTCGGCGGCATCGTGACTATCAGCGTGGGCCACGCCAACCCCCGGGTGACGGCCAAGGTCAAGGCGCAGGTGGACAAGCTGCAGCACGTCTCCACCTGCTTCCTCACCGAGCCCATGGTGACGTTGGCGGAGAAGCTGGCGACGTTGACGCCGGGCAAGCGGCTGACCAAGTCCTTTTTCTCCAACAGCGGCACCGAGGCCAACGAGACGGCAGTGCAGACGGCGCGCATGCACACCGGAAACTTCGAGATCCTGGCGCTGCGGCACGGCTACAGCGGGCGTTCGTCGCTGGCGCGCGGGCTGACCGGGATCAATACCTGGCGGCGCGCCACCATCGAGGTGGGCATCGTGCACGTGATGAATCCCTACTGCTACCGCTGCCCGCTGGGGATGACGTATCCCGATTGCGGCGTGGCCTGCGCCCAGGACATCGAGCAGGTCATCCAGACCTCGACCTCGGGGCGCATCGCCGGCCTGCTGGCCGAGCCCATCCAGGGCGTGGGCGGCTTCATCACGCCGCCCAAGGAGTACTTCAAGCTGGCCTTCAACATCGTGAAGCAGTACGGCGGCGACTTCATCGCCGACGAAGTGCAGACCGCCTGGGGACGCACCGGGCACAAGTGGTTCGGCATCGAGCACTGGGAGGTGGAGCCGGACATCATCACCGCGGCCAAGGGCCTGGGCAACGGCCAGCCCATCGGGCTGACCATCGCGCGCCCGGAGATCGCCGACTCATTCCAGGGACTGACCATCTCCACTTTCGGAGGGAATCCGGTGACCGCCACCGCGGCGCGCGCCGTGATTGACGTGATCGAGGAAGACGACCTGAGGACGAACGCCGCGGTGGTCGGCGGCTACTTCCGGCAGAAGCTGGAGGAGTTGCAGCAGAAGTATCCGCTGATCGGCGACGTGCGCGGCATGGGGCTAATGCAGGCGCTGGAGCTGGTGACCGACCGCAAGAGCAAGGAGCCGGCCGCCGCCGCAACCAATTCCCTGCTGGAAGAAGCGCGCAAGCGCGGCCTGTTGATCGGCAAGGGCGGGATGTACGGGAACGTCGTCCGCATGTCGCCGGCGCTGAACATCGCGAAGAGCGACGTGGACGAAGCCATCCGCCTGCTGGATGAGAGCTTCGCGGCGGTGCGCTAGCCAGTCAGCTCGCGGGCTGCTGCATCTTCTGTGACAGGGTGTCGAAGGAGCCGAAGCGCAGGCCGAGGCGCTCGCAGATCAGGTACTGCCGATCGAAGGGGTTGGTGGTGCGAGCGATTTCCCACAGCCGGCCCAGCCCTATCCGTCCCCAACAAGCCCAGGAAAAGACCGGCAGCGGGTAGTCGGTGCCGAAGAGTAGGCGCTCGCCGAGTTCGGGATGGCGGCGCAGGCGCAGCAGCATGGCCATGCGATTGACCGTCCCCATCCTCGTTGATAGTATGACTGTGCGGGGTGGAGCAGTCTGGTAGCTCGTTGGGCTCATAACCCAAAGGTCGGTGGTTCAAATCCACCCCCCGCAACCAACCTCATCTTACTGAATCGTAACGGTCAGCGGGTTTACCGCTGGCCTTTCTTCTTGTTCATTCCGTGCATTAACGTGCAGAATTCTCCCAAGT
>DASYVL010000004.1 GCA_035937135.1 Terriglobales bacterium | reverse complement strand
CGGGCGGAGAGCTGGGTGTGCTCGGCCAGGGCGCGGGCGGCAGAGGTGGCGTACGGGCCGCCGCTGCCGATGGCGGCGATGCCCTCGTCGGGCTCGATCACATCCCCGGCGCCCGAGATGAGGAAGGTCTGGCCCTGGTCGGCGACCAAAAGCAGCGCCTCGAGCTGGCGCAGCGTCTTGTCGGTGCGCCAGTCCTTGGCCAATTCCACCGCCGCCCGGCCCAGGTTGCCTTGGTACTGCTCCAGCTTGGTCTCAAAGCGGCTGAAGAGGGCGAAGGCGTCGGCGGTGGAGCCGGCAAACCCGGCCAGGATCTTGTCGCCGTAGAGCCGCCGGATCTTCTTGGCGGAGTGCTTCACGATGCCGTCGCCTAGGGTGACCTGGCCGTCGCCGGCCATCACCACCTTGCCGTCCCGGCGCACGCACAGGACGGTGGTCGAGCGTACTCTTGGCACGGTTTCCATGGGAGCGACTGTTGATTATAGCAGCGCGCAGCCTGCGCTCCGCGCTGCAGCGCGGAGCGGCTGCCTGGCTGGAACGCCTCAAAACACCAAGGGCTTCCCGCTCTCGGGAAGCCCGGTGCGATTCTCTTCGGTGCGCTTACTACTTTCCGTTTAGACCCAGACTCGAGCCCACCCCGGTGACGAAATCATAGCCGACGCCCGCGGCGAAGGCGCCCGCAGTGCCGGAAATGATGTCGCGAAAGTCCGCGGTGTTGGTGCGGTTGGCATAGACGGTAGTCAGCTCGCCGACGGTGTTGCTGCTGCTGTTGACATGCCCGGCGAGGTTGACGATGCCAGCCATGGAGGGCGAGGAGACGCTGGTTCCGCCAAAGACCAGCCATCCGCTGGATCCCTGGCAACGGGTGCTGTCATAGAACGGAGACACCGCTGGCCGGATCCGCATCGAAGGAGAAATCCGGGGCCGACCGCTTGGTGGAATCCGTACCGGCCACGCCGTTCTGATAGGCAAGCTTCGCCTCGTACTTGCTGGGACCACCACCGCTCCCGCTCCAGGCGGTTTCACTGGTGAAAACGCCATTGGTGCGGTGGATGGTCGTGCCGCCGGCGGAGACCACGTAGGGCGAAACGGAGGGATAGCTGTTCACGCCACCGGTGTCGCCGCTGGATGCGAAGTAAACGAGGCCGTTGTTTTGGAAATGGCTGTCGTTGCTGGACTCGGTGGAGAACTCGCCCCCACTCCAGCTCATGGAGACTTCGCCGTTGCCGCTCGCGTTCCCGGTGGTCACCTGAGCGGTGGCAACGTCCACGGCCGCGAACAGGTCGGCAAAGCTGTTGCTGGCGGCTTCCACCAGCACGATCTTTGCGTTCGGAGCCATGGCATGCGCCCATTCAATGTCGAGCGCCGTCTCCTGCGCCCAGCCACAATTGGTGCTTGGCTGGCTGCCGCTGGCATACACCACCTTGAAGCATCCATTGGCGATGGTGCAGTGGGGGAGGCCAAACTGCGTGGAGAAAACATCGAGATCATTGTCGGCGGTGGGGTAGTGAAAGGCGTCCACGATGGCGATCACGCCCGATCCGCCGCTGGAGGGCAGCGAGTAAACCGCCCGTATGCTGGCCGGCGATTCCCCCCTAGGCCCTCCGCCGCCGGGTTTTCCATTCGCCCAGATCAGGTGGTTGGTATGCGCCCGCACTCCACGATCCTGGCCATGTTCCACCGAGCTGTCAGGAACGACTACGGAACCATGGGACGAATTTGAACTCTGCGCGACGAGCAGCGACCCGCCCAGGCTCGCCAACGCAAGAACCAGCAAAAATACGCTGAGTTTCTCACTCTCACTGATTGTTCTCCTTTTGCAGTGCGCCGACTGCGAGTGCGAATGGCCTACAAGAAGTCAAAAAAAACTCAAATTTAAAAACAAGAGGGAGGAGCCCACGGAAGCAACGACGGTGCCCCATAAATTAGGGTACAGGACGCAGGACGTCAATCCGTTACATCGGGCGTGCGAAACCGCAAGTAACTCTGGGGCGGTTACCTTTGGACACGGCTGGACGCGCACGCTCACGGTACAATCCCCGCCCGGTGAATCCCGACTCCCGCCGCGTCCTCATCCTGCTCTCGACCGCCGAACTGCTGGCTATGTCCTTGTGGTTCACGGGGACGGCGGCGCTGCCGCAGCTGGCTCAGGCCTGGAACGCCGGCTACGGCCTGACCGCATGGCTCACCATCACCGTGCAACTGGGATTCGTCGCCGGGGCGCTGGTGGCTGCCGTCTTCAACCTGCCGGACGTCTTCCGCCCCGGCAAAATCTTTGTGGTCAGCAGCCTAGCGGCCGCGGCCGCCAACGCCCTCTTCGCCTGGGTGGCGGCGGAGCATATCGCCGCCGCGCTTGTCCTGCGCTTCCTGACCGGGGTGTTTTTGGCGGGCGTCTACCCCACGGGCATGAAGCTGCTCGCGGGATGGTTCAAGGAAGGACGCGGCCTGGCGCTGGGAATCTTCATCGCGGCGCTGACCGTGGGCTCGGCGCTGCCCCATGCGGTCGAGGCGGCGGGCAATCTTCCCTGGCGGGCGATGGTCCTGGCTTCGAGCGGCTTCGCCGTCCTGGCGGCGCTGGTGGTGGCGGTCGGCGTACACGAAGGCCCGTACGCCGCGCCGCAGCCGCCCTTTAACTTCCATCAGGTCGGCCAGACCTTCCGCCAGCGCCGCCTGCGCCTGGGCAACCTCGGATACCTGGGGCACATGTGGGAGGTCTATTCCATGTGGGGATGGATCGGAGTACTGCTGGCGGCTTCGGGGGCGGGCCTCGCGACAGCGTGGGTGGAGGTGTCCACCTTTTCGGCCATTGCCATCGGAGCGGTGGGGTGCGTGTGGGCGGGAGTGGTGAGCGACCGTACACGCAATGACTGTGTGTGTGTGCAGGTTGAAGCCGTTCGCTTGCGCCGCCGCAGCAACGTCACCATCGTCGCCATGGCGGTGAGCGGCGCCTGCTGCCTGGCCGCCGGGCTGGCGTTCGATAGCTTCCCTGCCCTGGTCGCCGTCTCTTTGGTCTGGGGGATCGCCGTGGTGGCGGACTCGGCGCAGTTTTCCACTATCGTCAGCGAGGTCTCCCATCCTTCCTATGTAGGCACGGCGCTGACCATGCAGGTGGCGCTGGGCTTCCTGCTCACCAGC
>DASYVL010000003.1 GCA_035937135.1 Terriglobales bacterium | reverse complement strand
AGAGCGGTGCCCGTACTGGAAGTAGAAGGTATTGAGAAACTTTTCCGCCTTCTGCTCGTTTATCTCTTTGAGGGACTCCTTCATGGAGAGCGCCGAGCGCGAGTACTTGGCCATGGCGTAGGCCTGCACCTCGGGCTCCACACCGTACAAGGCGAAGACGTTCACTTCGGGGACGCTCGAGGGCGTCTCGCTCTTGGGCTCTTCGGTCTTCAGGGATGGAGAAGCGTCGGCGCCGGGCATGAGTTCGAAGGGAACCTCATGGTACTGCGGCCCCGCCCGCCTCGCAATGCGGGAAAACGCTGGCCGCCGCGGGGACGCGAAAACCCGGCAAATCCCGGATTTGAGAGTATGATTAACCAAGTGATGTTTCGACGACCCGGCTGTTATTCTGTTGCCTGGGCCGCCGGAATTCGTTTATAAAAGTGGATTGGGTCTTGCATGAAAAAACTGCTCTCCTACACTCTGTTGGCAGGACTGTTGACCCCGGCATTCCTGCTGGGCGCTTCCCCTCGGGCTGAGGCCAAGTCTAAGATGCCCAAGGTGTTGCAGGTCCAGACGGACACCCAGGCGCCCCCTGCCCGCCCGCCCGCCGAGCTCCCGGTGGAGGCGCCGAAGTCCGACCTGACGCTGGTGGCCCCGGTGGCCGTCGCCCCGATGAGTCCGGAGGTGGCGCTGGAGATTTACGAGCGTCGCGCGGCCTGGCAGGGCGCCTTCCTGGCCTCCTACTCCGCCGTCACCGTGATCGAGGCCGACCTCCCCGACCAGTTGCAGAAGGGACGCTACGAGTTGCAGCGCACCTACTCCGCTCCCCACACCCTGAAGTTCAAGGCGGTGAGTTTCACCGGCGACGGCTTCGTCAAGACCAACGTAATCCACCGCTTGATGCAATCCGAGGTGGACCACGTGGAGAAGGAGCAGGGCCCGGAAACCGCCATCACCGCCCGCAACTACAAGTTCAACTACAAGGGCGTGAAGGAGATTGACGGGCGCCAGGTGCACGTCTTCGAGGCCAAGCCGCGGGAGAAGCGCGTGGGCCTGTTCAAGGGCAAGATTTACATCGATATGCTCACCGGCACTCTGCGTCGCGTCGAAGGCCAGGCGGTGAAGTCGCCCTCCTTCTTCGTCAACAAGATCGAGTTCACTAGCGACTACGCCGATTTCGGCATCTTCACCTTCCCCGTGCACCTGCACTCCTCCGCCAAGACCCGCCTGGTGGGCCGCGCCGTGGTGGACGTCTCCATCAGCGACTACCAGGCCCAGGGCGTTTCCGTCGAGTCCGCAGGCCCCGCCACCCCGGCGCCGGTTCCCGGCGTCAAATAGCCGCCACCAGGCTGCGTTGACTTCTCGTCGTGGCTCCTCTGCCCTCCCGTCCGGCTCTCTCCTTACTAGCTGTCATCCTGCCTCTCAGCCGAGCGAAGCGAGCCCTGAGCGAAGTCGAAGGGGAGGGAGGGCTCCCGCGCGACTTCTTCAGCGCGGGAAACCCGAGTCGAAGGATCTTGGGTTTGCCGTTCGAAACATGAGCAAGGCCGGCGACTCGCCCGCGCGCTGGTAGAATCCGCTCTCATGCGCCCCCTGTTTTCCTGGCGATTGCGGACCCGCGAGCTGGCTCTGGGAGAGCGCACCCGGGTGATGGGCGTGCTCAATGTCACCCCCGATTCTTTCTCCGACGGCGGCCAGTTCCTCGCGCACGACCGCGCCGTCGCTCACGCTCTGCAAATGCTCGAGGAGGGCGCCGACATCGTGGACATCGGCGGCGAGTCCACCCGCCCGGGCTCGGAAGCTCGCGTCCCCGAGGCGGAGGAGCTGCGCCGCGTCCTCCCGGTGATCGAGCAGGTGCGGCGCGAGCACCCCCATGCCCTGCTCTCCATTGATACCTACAAGTCCGCCGTGGCCCGCGCCGCGGTCGAGGCCGGCGCCGAGATCGTCAACGACGTCAGCGCCTTTCGCTGGGATGCGGCCATGGCCAAGACGGTCGCAGAACTCAAGTGCGGCGCCGTACTCATGCACATGCGCGGACGTCCGGAGGAGTGGCGCTCGCTCCCGCCAGAGGAGAACATGGTCGGCCGCGTGATGCGCGACCTGGCTCACTGGACCCAGGAGGCGCTCGACGCCGGCGTCGCCCGCGAGCGCGTCGTGCTCGACCCCGGCTTCGGCTTTGGCAAGAACTTCGAGGAAAACTACCCGCTGCTGGCCCGCTTCCAGGAATTTCACCAGATGGGCTTTCCGCTGCTCGCGGGAACCTCGCGCAAGTCTTTCATCGGTCGCGCCCTGGCGCGCGACGGGAAAGACGCCCCACCCGACCAGCGCCTCCACGGCTCGCTCGCCGCCATGACCGCCTGCATCCTCAAGGGCGCGCAAATCGTCCGCGTGCACGACGTGAAGGCGTCGGTCGAAGCGGCGAAGATCGCTGACGCGGTTCTGGCGGCGAAGGCAGAGTGAGAGCTCGACAGCCTGCTTGACTCCTTCGTGTCCCTTCGTGCCCTTCGTGGTTAAAAGGTCTTCTCCGAATCCAGCAGAATCGTGACCGGGCCGTCGTTGACCAGCTCGACCTCCATCATCTCTTGGAACCGCCCCGTTTCGCAGCGCAGGCCGGCGGCGCGCAGCTTCTCGACGAAGTACTCATAGAGCTTCTGCGCCTGCTCGGGACGCGCGGCGCGGATATACGACGGCCGGTTCTGGCCGCGGGCGTCGCCGTAGAGCGTGAACTGGGAAACCACCAGCGCCGCGCCACCCGCGTCGCCGATGGCGACATTCATCTTGCCCGCCGCGTCGTCGAAGATGCGTAAGGTCAGGATCTTGCGGGCGAGGTACTCGGCATCGGCTTCCTTGTCTTCCTGGGCTACGCCGACCAGCACCAGCATTCCGGGGCCGATCTCGCCCACCACCTGCGGCCCCGCCCGCACCGACGCCCGCTTCACGCGTTGAACTACAGCTCGCACGCGAGGAATCATAGCGCGATTCCCCCGGCCGCCATTGCCTTGAACGATTGACTGACCGCCCGCCCACCCCTAGAATCGCCCCCTTGTCTTTTGCCAAGGAGGCCTCGACATGCGACATCCGCGCGCTCTCTTCCTGCTGAGCCTGTTGTTCCTGGCCGCAGGGACTCTGGCGGCGCAGCAGCCCGCCGCGCAGCCCGCCGCGCATAACGAAGTGCTCATCAAGAACGGCACCATCCTCACCATCACCCACGGCACCATCCAGAACGGCTCCATCTACATCAAGGACGGGAAAATCGCGGCCGTGGGCCAGACGGTGGACGCTCCGCGGACCGCCAGGGTCATCGACGCCACCGGCAAGTTCGTGATGCCGGGCATCATCGATTCGCACTCGCACACCGCGCTCGATGACGACGTGAATGAGGCCACCAGTCCTGTGGTCCCGCAGATGATGATGGAAGACGCTTTCCAGTACACCGACAAGGCCATCTACCACTCGCTGGCCGGCGGAGTGACCACGTCGCTCCTGCTGCACGGCTCGGCCAACATGATCGGCGGGCAGGCCGTGGTCATCAAGCACAAGTACGGCCTCGACCGCGAGCAGATGCTCTTCCCCGGCGCGCCGCGCTCCATCAAGTTCGCCTCGGGCGAGAATCCCAAGCGCGTCTACGGCAGCCGCCAGCAGATGCCTTCCACGCGCATGGGCAACTTCGCGGTGCAGCGCCAGGCGCTCGAGGAGGCGCGCGAGTATCTGCGCGACTGGGACGACTACAACGCAAAGGTCGTCAAGGGCGACAAGGATGCGAAAACCCCCAAGCGCGATCTGAAGCTGGAGGCGCTGGCTGACATCCTGCGCGGCAAGTTCCTGGTGCAGATCCACTGCTACCGCGCCGACGAGTTCCTGACCGAGATGGCCATCGCGCACGAGTTCGGCTACAAGATCCGCGCCTTCCACCACGCGCTGGAGATGTACAAGGTGGCGGATAAGGTCGCCGCCGAGGGCATCGGCATCGCCACCTTCGCCGACTGGTGGGGATTCAAGCACGAAGCCTTCGACGCCATTCCTTGGAACGCGGTGATGTCCATGCGCAAGGGAGTGCGCGTGGCCATCAAGAGCGATTCCAACGACTTCGCGCGGCGCCTGAACCAGGAGGCCGCCAAGACCATGCGCTACGGCGGTGCCACCGAGGACGAGGCCCTGCGCATGATCACCCTCAATCCGGCCTGGATCATCGGCGTGGACGACCGCGTGGGCTCGCTCGACGTGGGCAAGGACGCCGACATCACCATCTGGAACCACCACCCGCTCTCCAGCTACGCGCTGGTGGACCAGGTGCTCATCGACGGCGAGGTCTTCTTCGACCGCTCGCTCCCCGGCTACGGGATGACCCACTACAAGGAGGGACAGTGAAGAACAATCGGGTCATCGGGAGATCGGGAGATCGGGCGATCGGGTGATCGTGCCCCGGCTCGTGACGATCGCAACGCTTTGCTGCTTCCTCTTATGCGCGGCCGCGCTTGCGCAGAAGTCGAAGCCGGCACCGGCGAAGCCCGCGCCTGCAAAGGCGCAGGCCATCGTGCTGCGCGGCGGCAAGCTCCTGACCATCACTCACGGCACCATTGAGAACGGGGTGCTGGTGATGGAGAACGGCAAGATCACGGCCGTGGGCGCGGCGGGCGCCGTCAACATCCCCAGGAACGCGCGGGTGATCGACGTCACCGGGATGACCGTCTATCCCGGCCTCATCGACTCCGAGACCCACCTCGGCCTCACCGAGATCTCAGCGGATACGACCACCAACGACCTGGAAGAGACCAGCGACGCCATCATGCCGCACATGCACGTCTATGACGCCTTCCACGCCGAGTCGGAGCTGATCCCGGTGACGCGCATGAACGGGGTCACCAACGCCATCGTGGCTCCCCAGACGCGCGATACCTTGCCCGGGCAGGACTCGTTCGTGCAGCTCGACGGCAAGTCCAGCGAGGAGATGCTGCTGGTGCGCGATATCGCCATGCCCTTGAACTTCACCGGTGCGCAGCGGCGCAACGAGAGCTTCCAGAGCCAGAAGTTCCCCGCCACGCGCATGGGCATGGCGGCGCAACTGCGCCAGGTCTTCATTGACGCTCAGGACTACGCCCAGAAGCTCGCCGACAACGGGAAGAAGGCGGCCGATTGGGACAAGGACAAAAAGGGCGACAAGCCCTCGCCGCCCAAGCGCGACCTCAAGCTGGAGGCGCTGCTTCCTTATCTCGAGGGCAAGCGGCCGGTGGTGCTGGCGGCCGAGGAACCCAGCGACCTGAAAGTCGCGCTCAGCCTGGCGCGCGAATTCCACCTCAAGGTCATCCTCAACCACGTCAGCCACTCGCAGATCCTGCTGGACGAGATCGCGGCCACCAAGCTGCCGGTCATCGTCGGCCCCATCTACGAGACTCCCAAGGACAACGAGCGTTACGACAGCGTCTACAAGCTGCCGGCGGAGCTGGCCGCGCGCGGCGTGAAGATCGTCTTCGCCTCGTATGACGAGCACAACGTCCGCAACCTGCCCTACCAGGCGGGCTACGCGGTGGCCTTCGGCCTGTCGCACGAGGAAGCCATGAAGGCGCTCACGCTCAACCCGGCCGAGGTGTGGGGCGTGGCCGACCGGCTAGGCTCGCTCGATGCGGGCAAGACCGCCAACGTGGTGGTGGCGGACGGCGATCCGCTGGAGTTCAAGACCGACGTAAAGCATGTGTTCATCGCCGGGCGCGAGGTACCGATGGAATCGCGCCAGACCCGGCTGCGGGATGAATATACGAAGTGATCGGGGCTGCCGCGAAACGATGCGCCTTTACAGCCCTTGCCGGCGCATTTAGACTACTGGACTTACCGTCACACTAGAGGAGCGCTCGATGGCAGCCGTCGAAGACAAAGTAAAGCAGATCATCGTGGAGCAGTTGGGCGTAGATGAGGGCGAAGTGACTCCCAGCGCCTCGTTCGTGGACGACCTGGGCGCCGACTCCCTGGATACGGTCGAACTGGTGATGGCGTTCGAGGAGGCCTTCGACGTCGAGATCCCGGACGAAGACGCGGAAAAGATCCGCACGGTGAAGGACGCCATCGAATACATCGGCAAGAACGCCAAAGCCGGCAAGTGATCGCGCCTGCCGGGGCGTCCGAGCCTCGCCGCGGTCATCCCCAGCGGCCGTTGCCGCAGGCCCGAAGGGCCGGAACCCCGAGCAAAGTCGAGGGGGAAGGATCTCACTGAATGGGACGGCGCGTCGTTGTCACCGGGGTCGGACTCATCTGTGCCGTCGGCAACACCAGCGAAGAGGTGTGGAAGAACCTGCTGGCGGGCAAGAGCGGCGTCGCCCGCATCACCCACTTTGACGCCGCCCAGTTTGCCTGCCAGATCGCGGCTGAGATCAAGAACTTCGACCCGCTGAACTTCATCGAAAAAAAAGAACTCAAGAAGATGGGGCGCTTCATCCACCTGGCCCTCGCCGCCACCGATGAAGCCATGCGTTCTTCCGGCCTCGAGGTCACCCCGGAGAACGCCACCCGGGTGGGCGTGCACATCGGCTCCGGCGTTGGCGGATTCGACGTCATCGAGCGCGAGCACACCAACCTGCTCACCGGCGGCCCGCGCAAAATCTCCCCGTTTTTCATCCCCGCTTCCATCGTGAATCTGGCGGCGGGACAGGTGAGCATCCGCTGGGGCGCCAAGGGCCCGAACGAAGCCACATGCACGGCCTGCACCACCAGCGCCCATTCCATCGGCGATGCCTTCAAGATCATCGTCCGCTCGGACGCGGACGTGATGATCGCCGGCGGCTCCGAAGCCGCCATCACCCCCATGGGCATCGGCGGCTTCGCCGCCATGCGCGCGCTTTCCACCCGCAACGACGAGCCGGAGCGCGCCAGCCGTCCCTGGGACGCGGATCGCGACGGCTTCGTGGTGGGCGAAGGCGCCGGCATCGTGATCCTGGAGGAGCTGGAGTTCGCCCGGGCGCGCGGCGCCA
>DASYVL010000002.1 GCA_035937135.1 Terriglobales bacterium | reverse complement strand
GGCGCCTGAGCGTGATGCTTCGTTGGACCGACCTGGAAGGCCAGGTGCGCGAGGAGTCCGCCCACACCCTGACGCTCAGCCGTTACGGCTGCCTGCTGACCTGCCGAACCCGTTTCCGGCTGGGGGACAACGTGTACATCTGGTGGCCGGAAAAGGAACGCGGTGTGCACGTCCGCATCGTGTGGCGGCGTCTGGGCGGCCCCGGCAATGCGACGGAGATGGGAGTGGAATTCCTGGGGGACAACGACTTCTGGGGCGCCCACTTTTCCGGCGAATGACCCGTTAGGACGCTCCGGCCGCGAACCCGCGCTCAAGCCTGCACAACCACCCGTCGCCCGGCAACTGTGCACTTTTCCCCCAGCACCAGATTGATGGCCTCGGTGTAGGCGATGTGTTCCTGCTCCAGGATGCGGGCGGCGAGCGTGTGCTCGTCATCGCTGTCGAGCACAGGGACGGTCTTCTGCACCACGATAGCGCCGTGGTCGAGCTGCTCGTCCACAAAGTGCACGGTACAGCCGGAGACCTTTACCCCGTGGTCGAAGGCCTGCTTCTGCGCCTCCAGTCCGGCGAAGGCGGGCAGCAGCGCGGGATGGATGTTCAGGATCCTCTGCGGAAACTGCTGCACGAACCAGGGAGAGAGCAGGCGCATGTAGCCGGCCAGGCAGACCAGGTCCACGCGCTTTTCCTTGAGTGCGGCGACGACTTCGGCGTCGTGTGCCTGGCGCTCCTTGCCCTTGGAGGGGAGGACGCGCGTTTCCAGGCCACGGCGCCGCGCCGACTCGAGCCCCAAAGCCTCGGCGCGGTTCGAGATCACGATGGCGATCTCGGCGTTCGAAATGCGTCCGGCGGCCACCGAATCCGCGATGGCCTCGAAGTTTGTCCCGCGGCCGGAGAGCAGGATGCCGATTCTCTTCTTTTCAGCCATGCAGGATGGTTTTACCACAGAGGGGACAGAGGAACACGGAGGAAGATGGCGGCGGAGAAGGGAACCGTCAGCGGCGCTTGCGGCGGGCGGTCTTGAGCGCGCGCTTGCGCCGGAACCACGCGTGCTGGTGCAGCTCCATGCGGACGCGCAGGCCGGAGAACCGGACTCCTTCGGCCTGCAGGCGCAGCCGCTGCTCGAAGCCGTACTCTCCCGGCATCAGGAGTTTTCCTTCCGCGCCCACCACCCGATGCCAGGGTAGTCCGTGGGAGCTGTGCAGCGCCCAGGCCACCTGCCGCGCCCGGCCGGGGAAGCCGGCGGCGTAGGCGATGTCGCCGTAGGTGGAGACCTTTCCGCGCGGGATCCGCCGCACCACGCCCAGCATGCGCGCAAACATGGAATCCTGAGCTTTTCGCATTGGCGGAAAGTGAGCGCCGGCTGCCGGCGGCTACGAGTACGTGACTTTTCTGTCGCCCTTCACGATGCGCCCGATGGTGTGGCCGCGCTCGCCGGCGCGCTCCAGCAGGCTCATCACCCGCTTGAACTTCTTGTGCGGCACCACCAGCACCATCCCGATGCCCATGTTAAAGGTGCGCAGCATCTCCGCCTGCGGGATGTTGCCCAGCTTCTGCAAGTGCTGGAAGATGGGGAGCACCGGCCAGGTACCGACCTCGACCACCGCAGCCGTCCCCCGCGGCAACATGCGCGGCAGGTTCTCCGTGATGCCGCCGCCGGTGATGTGGGCCAGCGCGGAGACCGCGTCCGCCTCCAGCAGCCGGCGCAGCACCGGCCAGTAGCTCTTGTGCGGCCGCATCAGCTCGTTGCCCACCTTGTTCTTGAGCTCGTTGACGTAGCTCTCCGGCGAGTAGCGGGCCACTTCAAACAGCAGCTTGCGGGCCAGCGAGTACCCATTGGTGTGCAGTCCGGTGGAGGGCAGGCCGATCAGGATGTCGCCCACCGCGACTTTCTTTCCGGTGAGGATGCGCTCGCGGTCCACCACGCCCACGATGAATCCCGCCAGGTCGTACTCGCCCGGGGGATAGAAGCCGGGCATCTCCGCCGTCTCGCCGCCGAGAAGCGCGCAGTTGTTGTGGCGGCAGGCCTCGGTGATCCCCGAGATGATCTTCTCCGCCACGCCGGGATCGAGCTTCCCCGTGGCCAGGTAGTCCATGAAGAACAGGGGCGTGGCGCCCTGTACGGCGATGTCGTTGACGCAGTGGTTCACCAGGTCGCCGCCCACGGCTTGATGGAACTTCATGGCGAAGGCGATTTTCAGCTTGGTGCCCACGCCGTCCACGCTGGAGACCAACACCGGGTCGCGGTAGCGCTTCTTGTCCAGCGCGAACAGCCCGCCGAAGCCCCCGATCTCGCTCAGCACGCCGCGAGTGAAGGTTTTGTGCGCCAGAAACTTGATGCGCTGCTTGGTGCGGTTGGCGCGCTCGATGTCCACGCCCGCGTCGGCGTAAGTGATGGAGAGCGGTTTCGCCAAGCGGTATGCCATCCTGCCTGTGCTCACTTTGCTGGGGACGTGTGGCAGCGCGCGTTCGCTGTAGAAAGAACCCGTATTTTACCACCGTGGCGACAGCCGCCCTGGCCGCGCCCTCGAGATGGCCTTCCCTCGATCCTCCGCCCAACCGTCGCAAAGCGAATCGCTGCGGATCATTGCTGATCGTTGCGGAGCGAGGCCGGAGCCCGCGGTTTGCTATAATTTGTGAGGGGAATGCGCCTGTTCCGCGCCCTTCTCGCGTTCCCACCTCGTCGGGGAGTGGCTCAGCCTGGTAGAGCACCTGGTTCGGGACCAGGGGGTCGGAGGTTCAAATCCTCTCTCCCCGACCATTCTTTCCTTTGGGCCCTTTGGAAGATCAGATCAAAGGGCTTTCTGTAAGTAGGCCAGAGGCTTATGCCATCCGTGGAGCAGTTCAAAAGCACCATTCTCAGCAATTGGCCCTGTTCTGCTGGATTCCGCCTAACTACCGCGAAGCCGGTCCCACCTACCACTATTGT
Organism: Terriglobales bacterium; assembly: GCA_035937135.1. Lineage (NCBI taxonomy): Bacteria > Pseudomonadati > Acidobacteriota > Terriglobia > Terriglobales > Terriglobales bacterium. Next base: position 3,958 of record DASYVL010000002.1, on the reverse strand, counting down.
AACTTCAGCATGAACCACCACCACATGAGGTTTGAGATGGTGAAGATGATCGGAGAAGGCAGGGCGGCAAAATGGTTGGTCAAGGACAGCTTTGAGATGAAGGGGAACAGCCGCTGAGATTGGAAGCGCCACTCGGAGAGCCTTCGTTCTCAACAAGAGCCCTCTTGCGATTTCATTCCTGGTGGGCCAGTTTCTTTCCGTCTGGACCGATTTGTATCTCAGAGCGCTTGGTTCCCGTTTTCACCACGGCTTCGTAAGCAACAAGTCTTCCATCCTTCGTCAGCGATTCCACTTTGTCGAGTTTTCCGGCCCCGGCGGCTTTCACGAGCCCCTCTTTAATGGCGGGGGAAAGCGAATCCAGAGAGACTTCCTCCTCGACCTCGACGATCTTGCCATTCTTATCCATGGAGATATCTTTTCCATGCCCGCTGACTGTTAGTTCCACCTCATAATAGGTCTTGCCTTTCTCCACTTCCTTCGCAAATCCCTTGATGGTTGCCCCCTTACTTTGTTCCGCAACAGTCTTCTCGACGGCGGGAGGAAGATCCTCTCTCTTGATTTTCTTCTCTTGTGCCAGGACGACTGACACGGTAGCCAGTCCAGCCACGAGAAACGCAATCATGAGTTTACCTTTCAGATTCATGGAGCAGCTCCTTCTTGTCTTTGCTGATGGATCGCCGAAGCAAGACTTACATGATTGCTTCATGATACCGCATTCAGGGAGCGTCCCGAGCGAGGTGGACAGCTCCCGTGCCGATAGGCAATGGTTTCAGCCCAGAATAGGCCCCTGGTAATCGGGCTAGAAGCCCACACCTGAGTCTTGACGGTGCGTAGGGTGCTACAGGTCGATGTGCAACCGCAAGGCGGGGACGATCACCGGGCCGCGGTCGCGGTTGTAGCCGGGGTTGTTGACGTGCTGCAGGTCGAAGGAGGCAAAGGCGCCGCGCCACAGATGCAGGGTGTAGTAGACCTCGACGATGTTCTCCCGCCCGTAGTTGAGCTTGCCGTCGCCCAGCTGGAAACCCGACCCGCCCAGTGCCAGGTAGCGCTGGTGGTCGCGCGAGATGCCGTTGGTGACGAAGGCCACGCCCAAGCGGTCGTGGCGGCGCTTCCAGCGCTCCCCTGCGACGTCGCCCCCAAACTCGAAGGCCTGGTTCACCTCGGTATACGCAAAAGACTCGTTCTTGCCCTCGTTCCAGCCGAAGCGTCCGAAGAGGCGGAAGCTCTTGGGCAGCTGCTGCTCGGCGTTGAGCCCGAAGCCGTACTTCACCCGGCGCTGGCGGCGGTGGGCGCCGATGTTGGGAACCGGATCCATGCCGGCGAGGAAGGCGTCCACGGCCTCGCGGTAGCTGCCCATATTGGCGTGATTGACGTAGGAGAGGAAGCGCCACGTGCCCTGGCGCCCGTGCAGCAGGCTCTTGCGGACTTCCAGCTCCACGTTTTCGGCGCGCGCCCGCCGCAGGTCCCAGTCGAGGTCGATGCCGTTGGCCACCTTAGGCATTAAGCTTTCGGCGAAGCGCGCGCTCCACGCGCCTTCGTCGTACTCCAACATCATGCCCCAGGTGTAGCCGCGGGTGTCGGCGGCGTAGTCGTAGCCGCCGTTGTTGTCCACCGTCCAGTTGAGGAACTGCAGGTGGCTATCGCTGCCGATGGAGTTTACGTCGAAGAAGTCGGCCATGCTGAACTTGCCCACGCGCAACTCCAGGCGGCGCCGGGGCAGCTCGGGCAGCAGGTGCAGAGGATCGCGCCCGGCCTCGATCCTCTCCTTACTCAGGGGAATGACCTGGCGCAACATGACGCGGGCGATGTAAGGCGTAGCGCCCAGGCCGGCGTTGCGCACCACGTCCAGGTTGGTGAAGCCGGCCACGCCCAGGCCGTCGCTGATGCCGCGCCCGCCCGTGCTCTCGACGTCGAAGAGGGCCTCGGTGGTGTGGGTGAGTTGCACCCCGGTGTAGAGAGTGACGAGGCGCGAGGTGGCGTTCTCGCCGCGTGCGTGCAGGCTGTTGGCCCCGCTGTACTGCGCCTGGAACGAGGGGTGCGCCTGGAAGATGATGTTAATCTGCCCCGAGATCCAGAAGCGCGACTTGGCCGGGTGGCGGAAGACGGTGACGGGCCGGTCCTGGGCGGCGGGCGCTTCCCCAGAGCCCTTCTTGGGCTCCTGGGCGAAGGCGGAAAGCGACAGCGTCACCGCAGCCAGCATCCACGCCGGAGAACGGCGCAGCTTCAGGTGTAACCGCGGCGAGCGATGGACAAGCTGGCCCATGACGAAGTCGGATTGGCAATTCTAAATACGCCCGCCCCACGGCGGCAATAGCCCAAGCGAGGGAATCCGCGTGTGCTTTCCCCATTCATCGTTTGGACGGCAGAAACATGGGGTTCCGGCACGGCTGAGAACGCAACCGTGCCACGCGGCAAATAACAGGTTTACGGAGTCGTCTTGGAAAACCTTTCGGCACAACCCGCCCAAGATCAGCCGCTCCGCTAAGCAATTTCTTCTTTCCTAAGTCTTTGTAATTGTGGGTGGAGGTGCATGAACCGCCTACAATTCGCTGTTCCATTGATGCCCTCAGTGTCCGTAAATCAGCAGGCGGAACGTTCCCGGAATAGCCCTCCGCCGCGGATTGGGCTGTTGCGCGGTAGGAGCCGCAGGCGGACTAAAATCCGCCGTGGTCAGGTAGAGGTTATGGGTCTTCGCATCTAGAGCCATGGTCTTGGCCCCGTACTCAGTCTTGACCGTCTCGACCTCGCTCAGCTTGTCCGGCGAGTCTTCGTGGAAGATGTGAATCATTCCTTCGCGTGTCGAGACGAACAGCAAGCCTGTCTCAGGCTCATAGATAGCAGCGTCCGCTCCAGCGCTGATGGGGAACGACTGGGTCACTTTTCCGTTGCGTGCATCCATCACCACGAGCATCTGGGGGTTGCGGCCTGCGGAGAATAATCGCCTGTGCTTCCGGTCCATCGCCAGAGCTGTAGGCCCTCCAGCCGGCGCGACTGGCCAACGTCCCTGTATCGTAAGCGCGCGTGCATCAATCGCCACCACTTCGTTCGTGTCTTCATTGTTGTTGTAAACCATTCCCTTGCCATCGGCGACTGCATACTCCGGACCACTGCCCATGGGAATGGTCTTCACCACAGTCCCGTTCGCCGGATCGATTACAGTCAGGTCGTGGGGGTCCCCGTTGAATGAAAAGATGCGCTTCGACGCCGGGTCGTAAACAATCGCGTCTGCGTCGGACTCGGTTTTGACCTCGCCCGTGACCTTTAAGCTCGCCATGTCGAAAATGACCACCTTGCCGTCACCGTCAGTAATGAATCCCTTGCCAAGCTCGTTGACCAGGGCTATCCCGTGGCACCGTACCAAACCAGAAATGGTGCCCACCATGGCAGCGCTATCCGCATCAACCACCGTAACCTCGGTACCATGCGAGAGGTAGACTCGGCGCGCAGCAGCATCGACAGTAAGATAGTCAAAATACTCTCCGCCACCCGGGGCAGCGGCGACAGCGACCCTCTTGAGCAAGTGGTAATGGCCCGCCGGCGGGCTTGCCAGGGCGACCATGCTGAGCAGTGGAAAGCACAAACGAACCACAAAACCACGCAGACTAGGAACCTTCATAAAAACCTTCTCTCATGATCTTGGTAGGCTCTGGGATTGGCTCTAGTAGGTTTGATTGGCGGTACACAACGCAAATCGTGGCAGTCCCGCATCAAGCTAGATTTTCCCCGTGCCGGGATTGTACCTGAACTCTGGAGAGTGGATGGCTTGATCGGGCCGCAGTGAGTGTTCTGAGCACAAGAGGTTGTAAGCTTTGGCAGCCCGCGCCTCAAGTGGTGTGCCTAAACCCCTGGCCAAGCAGCGCCTGTAACCTCTTGGGTTTGCAAGTGCCATCTTCACTTCTTAAAACTGTGCGCAAGCCACAGGGCTTTCACACAGCCCACTTTCCGGGAAGCCCGTTAC
>DASYVL010000001.1 GCA_035937135.1 Terriglobales bacterium | reverse complement strand
GTCGCCGTCTCTTTGGTCTGGGGGATCGCCGTGGTGGCGGACTCGGCGCAGTTTTCCACTATCGTCAGCGAGGTCTCCCATCCTTCCTATGTAGGCACGGCGCTGACCATGCAGGTGGCGCTGGGCTTCCTGCTCACCAGCCTTTCGGTGCGTGTGGTGGCAGCGGTGGGAGGAAACTGGGGATGGCGGTGGGCCGGGCCGGCGATGGCCATCGGTCCGCTGCTGGGAATCCTGGCAATGATGCGGCTCAGGAGCGCGCCGGCGGACTGAAATCTCGATTCTAAGATTTCTTGTAGGCGTCCCGAATGCGGTCGGAGCGCTTGCCGCGGTCGTCCAGGCCCCAGGTCTCGCCCGCGCGGCAAGCGGCGAACACTAGGAACAGGCAGAGCAGCGGGATGTTGCCGAGCTGGTTGCCGAGATAGCGCCACGGCGGCCCCGGCCCGGGCGCATTCCAGGTGCAGAGCACCAGGTTGAGCATGAAGAGCGCGCCCACCACCGAGAAAAAGCGCACGCGCAGTCCCAGCACCAGCGAGATCCCGATGAGCAGCTCGGTGATGGCCACGGCGTAGCCGGAGGCGACGGCGTGCTCCACCGTCTTATGCAGGAAGGGCTTGTAGAAGCTCACCGCGCTCGATTGGATGTAGCCGGTGACGGATTTGGCGTAGCCGGTGTGGGCGAAGTCGGGCGAGGCTAGCTTGTACTGCGCGAAAAACAGAAAGAAGATCCCGATGACGATGCGGGTCAGCGCCAGCATGCGCGCTCCGCTTTGGGTGGAAGAAGAAGTCGCCATGGGCTTTTCTGCAGCCGCAGGCCGCGTCTACCTGGACGGCTAGTCCCCGCCGGGGCCGTCGTTGGAGAGGTACTGTTCGACCGAATCCAGGTCGTGGGCCAGCTCATCGACTTGCGCCTGCAGCAGGTTGCGAATGGAGAGCATGCCCAGGAGTTTGCCGCTCGCGTCCACGATGGGCAGATGCCGGACGTGGCATTCGACCATCTCCGCCAGCGCCTCGCCGGGCGTGGTCTCTACCGTGGCCATCTCCACCGGCGTGGTCATCAGTTCGCGCACCGGGACCTGCTGGGGATCGCGGCCGCTGAGCGCCAGCTTCTGCAGCACGTCGCGTTCGGTGAAGATGCCGGCTACTTTGCCCTCGGCGTCCAGCACCGCGACGGCGCCCACAAGCTGGTCCAGCATGGTCTGGATGGCCTGCGCGACCGTGGCGTCGGGAGGGACCGTGGCCGGCTTGTCGTCACACAGGCTGAGGATGTTCATCACACCACCCCGCGATGGAGGGACATTATGAACTTCGCGGGGCGGGTGTCAATAGGCAGGCTGTCATCCTGAGCGGAGTGAGGCCCGCGCGGCGGGCCGAGCGCAGTCGAAGGACCCCTACCCAGTGAACGCCCGTGGTGATGATAGGGGTCCTTCGACTCGCGCTCACGCCGTTCGCGCTCGCTCAGGATGACAGGCCAATGGACGACAGGCTACTTCACCTCGTCCTTGTACACCTTCCCGTCTTTCATGACGAAGCGTACGTGCTCCAGCACTTTGACATCCTTGAGCGGGTCGCCCTCCACGGCGACGATGTCGGCCAACGCCCCCGGGGCGATCACGCCCAGCTCGCCCTCGCGGTCCAGTAGTTCGGCCGCCTTCGAGGTCGCCGACTGGATGGCCTGCATGGGCGTCATGCCGAACTCCACCTCGCGCGCGAACTCCTGGGCCTCCGAGTCCGTCCAGGGGAAGCCGCCGGCGTCGGTGCCGTAGGCGATCTTCACGCCCGCCTTGAGCGCCTTCTGGAAGGATGGCCCGTGCACCGCCACGCGCTTGCGGTCGCGGCGGCCCTCGGGGGTGTTCTCCGGAGCCGAATCGTAGTAGTAGGGCGCGAGGGTGGGGACGTACCAGGTGCCCTGGCGCAGCATCTGAGCGACGTTCGCGTCGGTGAGCTCGAGGCCGTGCTCGATGGAGTCGCAGCCGCCGTCGAGCGCCCGCTGCAGTCCCACGCCGTTATAGGCGTGGCAGGCCACCTTGCGCTTCCAGCCGTGCACTTCGTCGGTGATGGCCTTGATCTCCTCCAGCGTAAGCGTGGGCTGTGAGACCAGGTTGCCCTGCTTGTCCACCCAGGAGCGGTGCGTCATGTAGACCTTGACCCAGTCGGCGCCGTGCTCCATCTGCTCGCGCGCCGCTTTGCGCGCTTCCACCGGGCCGTCCACCAGCTGCGCGCCCTTGGGGACCTCGATCTCCGGGGCATAGCCGTGCAGCGGATAGCCGCCGGTGGTGGAGATGGCGCGCGTCACCACGAACATGCGCGGGCCGGGGATGCGGCCTTCGTCGATGGCCTGCTGAATGCCGACGTCGCCGTAGCCGGCGCCTTCAGTCTCGACGTCGCGGATGGTGGTGAAGCCCTGCTCCAGCGCCCGGTGCGCCGCCACCGTGGCCCGCGCCGCGCGATACGCCAACGGATACTTCAGAAGTTGCACGTCGTAGCCGCCTTCGGCCGGGTCTTCGCCCTGCAGGAAGATGTGGGTGTGGGTATCGATCAGTCCGGGCAGGACGGTCGAGCGCGAAAGGTCGATGGTCGTGACGTTGGGACCGCCGGGGATGGCACGCCCCGCGCCCTCGAACAGGACGTCGGTGATGCGGTTGCCGCGGATGATGATGACCTGGTTGCGCTGCGGCGCGTCCGATTTGCCGTCAATCAACACCCCGGCGTGGATGACGGTGACCGGTTCGGCTCCCATCGCCGCCGGCTTCTGCGCCCACGCCAGTGTCGTCATCAGCAGAACCGCCATCAGCCCCAACTTTGAAATCTTCATCTCCGTGCCTCCGTGTCTCCGGGGTGAAAAGTCTATTTTCCTTCGATCACCGCATCCGCCTCGATCTCCACCAGCATCTCGGGCGCAATCAACCCCTTCACCTCGACCATGCTGGTGGCGGGGCGGATGTCGCCGAAGAACTCGCCGTGCGCCTTGCCGACCTTTTCCCAGTCGGCGATGTTGGTCACGAACATGCGCGTGCGGACGACGTCCTTCAGGCGCGCGCCCGCCTGGCGCAGCGCCGCCTCGATGTTGCGTAGGGTTTGCACCGTCTGCGCGTAGGCGTCGCCCGCGCCGACGATCTTTCCCGCGGCGTCGGTGGCGGTGGTGCCGGAGACGAACACGGCGTTCCCCACGCGCACCGCGCGCGAGTAGCCGACCACCGGCTCCCAGGGCGTCCCGCTCGATATGTTCTTCCGGTGCATGGCCAGCCTCCCCCGGAACGGGGAGTGGAATTCTAACCCCTGGGAAACCAAACGGCGCTGGCTGCCGTCAAAATCTATGGCCTCCCCGGATGACCTCCGGGTGGCGGACTCGCGCTAGGCACTTGCTTCGCGCAAACCATTTGGGGTAAGAATCGCGCAGCAGGCTCTCCCACGCAGGCCCAAGCCAGCGAAGGAGGAGAGACGGCTCATGATTCCCGAATCGCATCCACTGCGGCAGTTGTTCCAGGAGCTGGTGGCGCGCCACTACGCTTCCAGCGGCATCGAGCTGCGCGACCCCGCGCTCAGCGCCTACGTCGCCAACCTGCTCACCGAGTTCTGCGAGGTCGAGCAGCTGCATAAGATCCACGACGCCGCTGCGCGTCCCCTCTCAGATGTGGGAGAGATGCTGCTGCAGTCCGACCCGGTCTATGGCCCCGCGCCCTCCTTCGACCGCGAGCGCCAGGTGCGCAAGCACATCGGCGACTACACCCTGTTCTTCACCGGCATGTTTCCGGAGAGCATCAACCACTTCCGTCTGCGGCGGCAGCGACTGGAAGGCTTTGTGGACTTCATGAAGGCGGGCAAGGAGAGCTACTTCATCGTTTCCAAGTTCGAGCACTTCGAGTACGAGAAGGTGGCGCCGCTGTTCGCACGGCTCTCGCGCGAGTTCGAGCGCTGCGTCTATGGACTGAACCTGGTGAAAAACGACCTCAGCGAGATGCAGCACCCCATCGTAAGGCGGACGGCTGAACTGCTGATGTAGTTTTCTCTTCCGCGTTGTCATCCTGAGCGGAGCGAGGCACAGCCGAGCGCAGTCGAAGGGCCCCTACCCCGCCCGCGCTACGATGCGGCCCCAGGGCATTCTCACGATGCAGCGCAAGGAATCGCTCTCGTAGAAATGCCTTTGCGCCGCACTGATTAGCGAGCGTTCCCGGGGTCCTTCGACTCGCGCTCATTTCGTTCGCGCTCGCTCAGGATGACAATCGGTAGAAGCTTAGCGCCGCGTCCCCCTGCTTGAGCACGCGGTAGCGCGCCAGCGGACCGAAGGCGCTCCCGGGATCGAAGCGCTTCTCGTGCTCGGCGATCACGATGCTTCCCGCGTGCAGCAGCGGGGAGCGCGACAGCAGCTCCAGCGTTTCCGCGTAGGCCTGCTGCATGCGATAGGGCGGGTCGAGGAAGCAGAAGTCGCAGGCCAGGTTCTTGGCCTCCAGCCGGCGGAGGGCAGCCGCGGCATCCATCGCCAGCATCTCGAATCCGCCGGCGATTCCCAGCGTCTTCAGGTTTCCCTGAATCAGCGCCGCGGCCTTCTTCGACGACTCCACAAAATAGACCGCGCTCGCGCCGCGGCTCAGGGCTTCGATGCCCACGGCGCCGGTGCCGGCGTAGAGGTCCAGCCAGACGGTACCCGCCAGCCGCTCAGGCTCGCCGCCGCTGAGCACGTCGAAAAGCGTCTCGCGCAGGCGGTCGGAGGTGGGCCGCAGGTCCAAGCGGCGCAGCAAGCGCAGCGTACGCCCGCGGAATTTGCCGGCGATAACACGCATCAGAGCCGGATGGCCTTGG